>JACCVB010000152.1 GCA_013698385.1 Chloroflexota bacterium | reverse complement strand
CTCCAGGCGTGTCTGGAGTTCGGCGCCTGCGCCCGGCACGTACTTGATCTCGATGCCGAGGTCCTTGCTCGCCTGGGGCAGGATGGAGCCGAAGAACTTCTGGAAGTTGGCGCCGCCCGCCGTGTCGGCGAAGGTGATCGATCCGCCGGCTCCCGCAGCCGATCCTGCTGGGGACGCGCCGGGCCCGGTCGTCGTACATGCCGCCCCGACGAAGGCGGCGACCAGACAGACGACCAACAGGTTACGCATTGGGTCGATCCTCCTCGATCCGATCCGGAAGCCTTAGGAACAGTGTTCCGTCAGACTATCAGCCTTGGCAATACCCTTCCCAAACCCGTTACGATGTAGCGGTGGAGATTCAGGTCGAACCGACGGAGGCGTGAGTCGGCCGTTCATCCTGGTCTGCGATTGGAACGGCACGCTGGTCGATGACGGTGACCGAGTCTGGGAGGCGGCTCACGCGGTTCTCGACCGCCTGGGACTCCGGACTCCGGGGCGTGCCGACTTCTTCGATCGCTGGTGTCTGCCGCTCGGCCGCCTGTTCGAGGAACTCGGCGTCCCAAGCTCACAGCTCGATGGAGCGGTTCGTGAGTGGAACGACGAGGTGAGCGCTCGTGATGCATCGCTGGCCGGGGGCGCACGCAGGATGATCGAGGATCTACATTCAATGGGCGGCAGTGTCGGCGTGGTGAGCGCCGCGGCCGTCAAGGTCATCGACCGTGATGTCGCGCGACTCAGCCTCACGGGCGTCCTGGATTTCGTGATCGGTGACGCTGATCCGAAGCGGGCGGCGATCCGAGCCATCGCGCGTCGGCCGATCCAGGTGCTCTATGTCGGGGACACGGAGTACGACATCATCGAGGCTCGAGCGGCGGGCGTCTGGGCGGTCGGCTATGGCGCCGGCTATCGACCGTCGGCCGCACTCGCGGCAGCCGGCGCCGACTACGTTATCGAGCGGCTCGACGCCCTTCCCGAGCTGATCCGAGAACTCGACGGATCCGCGCCGAAGCGAACCGGTGCGCCGCGATGACCTCGGTCGTGGTGTCCAGGGCATTCCTTGCCGCTGCCTGGGATCGGATCGCGACCGCCACATAGAGTGCGTCCAGCAAGCTCAGGTGGGCGAGACGGCTGGTCATCGCCTCATGGCGGAATGACAGCTCCGGTCCTCCCGTCACCAGGACGACTCCCGCGAGCCGGCTGATCGGCGAGGGCGCGAAACTCGTTACCACGATCGTCGTCGCCCCGGCATCGCGCGCCGCACGGACCGTGGCTACGGTCTCGCGCGTCGCTCCGGTATGACTGATCGCGATGCAGACGTCTCCCTCGTCGAGCAACCGGGCGACGACGTGCTGGACATGGACGTCCGGGGGTGCGTCGCTCACGATCCCGATCGTCGCGAAGCGGTAGGCGGCATCCTGGGCGACCGGAGCCGACGTTCCCACCCCCACGAACAGAACGCGACGAGCGGCGTGGATGGCGGCCACCGCCCGCTTGAAGGCGATCGGATCGATTGTCGCGCTCCCTTCGGCCAATGCGCGAGCGGCCGAGGCGAACACCTTGGCGAGGATGTCGGGTTCGGAGTCACCATCGGCGATGCCATCGTGGTGGAGCTCGTCCTCGCGAACTTCCCGGGCGAGCACGAGCCGAAGCTGGCGGAAGCCTTCAAACCCCATCCGCTGGCAGCACCTGACAACGGTCGATGGCGACGTCCTCGCCAGCCGGGCCAACTCCGACGTGGACAGTTCGATCACGCCCAGCGGATCGGCCACGATCAGCTGCGCAACGCGGGCGTCGCTTGGGGTCAGTGATGGGATCTGACTCCGGATGTGAGGGATGGCTCCGCGCCCGACCGGGAGACCCACTGGTGGCTTGATGACATCCGCTTGGCTCATGGTCAGAGGTACGCTACGCATTCCGCCCTCTCCGCGTGCTGTTCCGGTCAGTCTAGCCCTTGCGGCCCACGTTCCGGGCTCTCTGCCAGGTTCGGTGAGACGCCCACCTCGCCTGAGTCCTGACCAAGGGGGCCGATGCACACCGCAGCGTTCCCACGATGCGGGGGATACCATCCACATTCGGCCCTCCCGCCGAACCGCGACGATGAAGCCGCGGCCCGACGGGTTTCGGGCCACATCGTGTTGCCCGCGGAGGAGCATTGAAGGTCATCATCGGTCTCGGCAACCCCGGCTCGCAGTACGCCGGGACGAGGCACAACGTGGGTTGGCTGGTCATGGATCGGCTTGCTGAGCGGGCTGGCTGGGATGGCCGGGGTCGCCAGCGCGACAGCTCGCATATCGTCGGGGGTCGCTATCGCGGTCTGGACCTGACCCTCGTCAAGCCGCTGACCTACATGAACGATTCGGGCCTGGCCGTTCGCAAGGTCATGGCCCGCGAGCACGCGCCGCTGAGTGACATCCTGGTCGTCGCAGATGACTTCGCGTTGCCATTCGGCAAGCTTCGATTCCGCGAGGCCGGGAGTCACGGTGGCCACAACGGTCTGCGCTCGATCATCGACGAGCTCGGCACGGAGAAGTTCGGCCGCTTGCGGATCGGCATCGGCGACCCGATCCACGATGCGCGCGATCACGTGCTTTCGAAGTTCGCTCCGGACGAGGTCCAGCGGCTGGACGAACTGCTTGACGCTGCGGCCGACGGTGTGGAGGCGTGGGCCCGCGATGGGACGAGCAAGGCCTCCAACCGCTTCAACACCTTCCAGCTGCGCGAGGCTGATGCCGATCGGCTGGCGGCCGCGGGCGAGGTGGACGGGCCTCCGGACAAGGACGGCATCCGGCGTACGAAGACCGGCTGGCGACGCGTGTTACCCGCCAAGCATGGCGCCGCCGACACCCGCGCGGCCGAGCAGCGCGGCTCGGTGCCGGGCGATCCGGATGCCTGACCCGACGACGCCCCTGCGCGGTCGACGTGGTCGCGACCGCCGGATCGCGGAACAGGTCGCCACGGACTTCGCGGCGCGCCACGCCTCGCCGCGCGAGGAAGATACGCTCGACTTCGACACCGAAGCCGTCGGCGCCGAGGTCGACGACGCTCGACGCGCGGCGTCGCGCACGCCCCCGGCATCCCGACGTCGAACCCTGCCGATCCGGCCCCCCGATCCGAGACCCGGCGGCCACCGGCTCCCGGACCTCGCCGCGCTGCCTAGCCTGCTGGCTGCGACCGGATCATTCGCGACCCTTCGCCAGCGACTCGGCACGCCCGCCGACCTCGGCCGAGTCGGTCGCCACAGCGGCCTCGTGGCCGTGCCTCATGGCGCCAAGACGTTCCTGGCCGCCACCCTGGCCGGCGCGGCGACCGGCGGCGAACCCGTGCTGTGGATCGCGCGCGACGCCGAGATCGGTGATCGAGTGGCCGAGGAACTGAGCGCCTGGCTGGGTGACCCGACCGCCGTGGCCATCCTGGAACCGCGGACCTCGCTGGCGTACGAGCGAAGCGAGCTCGTGGCCGACGAGACGGCCGCCCGGGTCGCGGCGCTGGCCGCCTGGCGTTCGGGCGAGGCGCGCGTCCTCGTGGCCAGTGTCCAAGCCCTTGTCCAGCACACGATCGCCCCCGGGGACCTGCCGGCGACCCCGCGCGAGATCCGTGTGGGGACCCGGATCCACCAGGATGCGCTGTTGCGCGAGCTGCTGGACCTCGGCTACAGCCCCGTCACGGAGGTCGCCGGGCGGGGCGAGTTCGCCCGTCGGGGCGGCATCGTGGACGTGTTCCCGCCGTCGATGGACCTGCCCATCCGGATCGAGTCCTTCGGCGACGAGATCGACTCGCTGCGCGCGTTCGACCCGACCGACCAGCGGGCGACTGGCAAGCTCGAGCGCGCGGTGCTGCTGCCGGCCTCGGAATTCCTGCTGCCGGCCGGCGGCGCGACCGCCATCCGCGAGCGACTCGGCCGGTCGGCCACACGCCTCGGGGAACGCCTGGCGATGGATCTCGCCCGCTTCGAAGTTGCCGCGGAGCCGGACCCGACCGCGACCCTCGGGATCCCCGCGACCCGCGCCGTGGCCGTCGGCGATGCGGCCGAGGTCTGGGCTGCCCAACTGGCCCCCGCGACCGGCCTGGACCATGTCCCGCCCGGGACGCTGGTCATCCTGGACGAGCCAGGCGATATCGCCGGCGCGGCGGAGTTCCTCTGGCGCCAAGCCGACGAGCGGCGCGCGGAATTGATCGCTGCGGGCGACCTGCCCAGCGACTGGCCGGCAACGTACCTCCCGCCACGTGAGTGGAAGCGCCGGCTCGTCGCCGCCCGGACGCTCGAGCTGACCTGGGAGTCGGAGGCACCGGACGCGGTCGCGATGGCGTCGGGCTCGCGCGGATCGGGCGATCTCTTCGGCTGGCGCGAACCGACCCTTCCGCTTGGTCGTGCCTCCCGCCTCGCAGACGCCGTCGCCGCCTGGCGGGAGGACCGGGCGAGGGTCGTCCTCGCCTCGGACCAGGCCCCGCGCCTGGCGGACCTGCTGGAGCAGGCCGGCCACGCCGTCGCGGTCGTCGAGTCGATCGTCGAGCCGCCACCGCCGGGCGCCATCGCGCTGGTCGGTCGCAGCCTCAACGGGGGGTTTGGTGGGGGGCCGGATGGCCTGGTCTTCGTCACGGACCGCGAGCTGTTCGGGAGCGTCCGCGTCCGGCGGCCCAAGGCGCTGCGCCGGGTCGTGCCGCGCGACCTGCTAGAGCGACTGACGCCCGGCGACCTCGTCGTCCACATCGATCACGGCGTCGCGCGTTACGAACGGATGCTTCGGCGAGGCGGCGCAGGCGAGGAACGCGACTACGTCGAGCTGTCCTTCGCCGGCGGTGACGCGATGTTCGTGCCGGTCGAGCAGATCGCCCGCGTCACCCGCTATAGCGGTGGCGAACGGCCGGCCCTGTCCAAGCTCGGTGGTACCGAATGGTTGCGCGCCAAGCAGCGCGTCCAGAAGGCGGTCACGGACCTCGCCGACGAGCTGCTCGGCCTGTACGCGGCCCGGGCCGGAGCGCACGGCCACGCCTTCGCCCCCGACACGCCGTGGCAGGCGGAGATGGAGGCCTCCTTCCCGTACGAGGAGACCGTCGACCAGCTGCGCGCCGCCGCGGAGGTCAAGGCGGACATGGAGCAGCAGCGCCCGATGGACCGCCTCGTCGTCGGCGACGTTGGTTACGGCAAGACCGAGGTGGCACTGCGGGCCGCGTTCAAGGCCACCCAGGACGGCCGGCAGGTCGCCGTGCTCGTCCCGACGACCGTGCTCGCGGCCCAGCATCTGACGACGTTCGGCCAGCGCTTCGCCGCCTTCCCGCTGGAGGTTCGGCTGCTGTCCAGGTTCGTGTCCACGAAGGACCAGGCAACGACCATCGCGGGTCTCGCCGATGGAACGGTCGACATCGTCATCGGCACCCACCGGCTTTTGAGCAGGGACGTCCGATTCAAGGACCTGGGCCTGGTCGTCGTGGATGAGGAGCAGCGCTTCGGGGTGGCCGCCAAGGAGCGGCTCAAGCAGCTCCGGCGCGAGGTGGACGTGCTGACCCTGTCGGCGACCCCGATCCCGCGGACCCTGAATCTGGCCATGGCGGGCATCCGCGACCTGTCCGTCATCGAGACGCCACCGGAGGACCGCCTGCCGATCCAGACCCGAGTGGCGGAGGCGTCCGCCGGGCTCGTCCGTGACGCGATCTTGCGCGAACTGGACCGGGGCGGACAGGTCTTCTACGTCCATAACCGGGTCGAGACGATCGAGGCCCAGGCCGAGCAGATACGCCGGCTGTTGCCCGACGCGCGGTTCATCGTCGGGCACGGGCAGATGGGCGAGGGCACCCTGGAACGGGTGATGATCGACTTCGCCGCGGGCGTCGCGGACGTCCTCGTCTGTACCACGATCATCGAATCCGGCCTCGACATCCCGAACGCGAACACGATCGTCATCGACCGCGCCGACACCCTCGGCCTCGCCCAGCTGTATCAGCTCCGGGGCCGGGTCGGGCGGAGCAGCCGGCGGGCCTACGCGTACCTGTTGTACCGCCGCCGCGAGCGGCTGTCGGACGAGGCACGCAAGCGGCTGCAGGCCATCTTCAATGCATCGGAGCTGGGCGCCGGCTTCCAGATCGCCCTGTCCGACCTCGAGATCCGCGGTGCCGGCAACATCCTGGGCGGCGAGCAATCCGGGCATATGGCGGCCGTCGGCTTCGACCTCTACTCGCGCATGCTGGCCGAGGCCGTGGAGACCCAGAAGGCATCGATGGAGGGGCGGGTCGCGGTCATCGCGGCCCCGCAGGCCGTGGTGGACCTGCCGATCGAAGCCCACTTGCCGACCGGCTATGTCCCGGACGAGGCCCAAAAGCTGGAGCTCTATCGGCGACTGGCCCGCGCCCGGACGCCGGCCGACCTCGCCGCCTTTCGCCAGGACGTCACCGATCGCTTCGGGCCGATGTCGCAGGCGGTCGTGCGCCTGGTGGAGGTGGCCGAGTTGCGCCTGGCCGCGGAGGCCGCCGGGGTGAGTTCCATCTCGCGCGAGGAGGGCTGGCTGGTCATCCGGTTCGGCGCCACCCTCAGCCGGGCGACCGCGATGCGCCTGCTGAGTGGCGGCGGCCTGCCCGGCGTCAAGCCGTCGGACGTGACCTTCGCCAGCAACCAGGTCCGGGTTCGCGCGCCGACCCTCGCCACACGGGCCTGGACCCTCACCCAGGCGATCGTGGCGCGGCTGTCAGTCGAGCAGGCGTCCATGGGTGAGGGCCTGCGTCCCTAGCCCGGGCGCTCAGGTCCTGCCCGGCTCCGAGCCGTCGAGGGTGTCGGGCCACCCCCGCGAGACCTCCACTCGTCGCGGCCGAGTGGCAGCCATCCTGGCATGCGGCCGGCGAGCGCGTCCGCGATACTGCGGGCGGAGGTGTCCGTGGCGAATCCCGAGGCAGCCAAGGGAGATTCGGGTGGCGACGGCGGAGCCGCCGCCTTGATCAGCGATACGGTGCGTGACCACGTGCGCGCGGTCGTCGGGGGTCTGCTGGTCGGATTGCCGCTGCTGTGGACCCAGGAGATGTGGCGTAACGGCGAGACGATGCACCCGTTGAAACTTCTCGTGCTGCTCGCTGCGTCGTTCGCGATCGTCGTCGGGTTCAACGCCGTCAGCGGCTTCCGTCGGGACCGAAGCTGGTTCGAACTGTTGCTCGATTCCCTCCAGGGCCTGGGCATCTCGATGTTCATCGCGGCGATCGTGCTCTACGTGCTCGGACGGATCGAGCCGGAGCTTGGCATCGCCACGGTCGTCGGCCGGATCGCGCTCCTTGCCATCGCCGTGTCATTCGGCACGGCGCTGGCCTCCACGCTCCTGAGCGACGAGGAAGGTGGGGGACGGGAGGCCGCCGGGCCGGTCGGCGAGCTGTTCGTGGCGGCTGGCGGAGCGCTCTACTTCGCCCTCAACATCGCCCCGACCGATGAGGTCCGATCGGTGGGATCCGAGGCCGACACGCCACTCGTGCTCGTTGCGATCGCGGTCAGTCTCGTCGTCGGTTTCGCCACATTGCTGACGATCTCCCGCGCGAAGGGCTCGCGATCCTGGTTCGGTGACGGCCCGCTGGATGGTCCCGTCGGGGAGACCATCGCGGCCTACGCCATCGCCCTCCTCGTCTCCTACGTGCTGCTATGGTCCTTCGACCTCGTCGAGGGTCTCGGCTTCCGGGCGCTCGTGGGACACGTCGTCATGCTCGGTGTCGTGGCGACGTTCGGCGCGGCGGCTGCGCGGATCCTGGTCGGGGATGGGTCCGACGCCGGAGCGGAGGCAGCGGCATGAAACGCAATGCGCTGGAGTGGGCGATCCTGGTCGTGAGCCTGGCCGCGATCATCGGCGTGGTCGGCTACCTGGTCGTCGAGGCGGTCGCCGACGGCGGCCGACCCGCGTCGGTGGGTGCAGTCGCCGACATGGACCGGGGGACGGCGTCGGACGATGGCTGGCTGATCCCGGTCCGAGTCTCTAACCGCGGCGGCTCGGCCGCCCTGTCCGTGGCGGTCGAGGTGAAGGCCATCGTGGGCGGAACGGAAGAGGTCAGCGAGTTGACCGTCGATGTCCTGGCCGGCGGCAGCGAGGTCGAGCTTGTGGCTGGGTTCAGCGGCCAGCCAGACGAGGATGTCGACGTTCGGATCGCGGGGTTGGAGACGCCCTGACCTTCGGTCGCGCCGGAGCGATCGAGGACCTACTTCGCTTGGTACCAGGTCGTGGTCGTGACCGTGGATCCGCGCATCGTCGCCGTGATCTTCACGGTCAGCTTCACGCCGTGGAGCGTGGGGTCGATATAGGCGGGGGCCTTGGCAATCCCGTCCGGCATCGAAAAGGCGCGGAACGTCTGGGTGCCTTCCGCCGCGGAGGCTCGCACATCGGCGGAGGACGGGAACGTCACGCTGACCTGGAGCCCCTCGATCGTCCTGCCGGACGCGTCCGTCGCGGTCACGTAGACCGACTGGTAAGTGTGGCTCGCGTCCGGGTAGCGGTACTTGACCGTCGCGACCAACTTGACCACGAGCGGAGCATTGCCGATCCGTCGGTCGATCGAGTGGATGATCTCACCGAGTTCACGGGACGCCCGCTTCAGGACATACCCCGTGATCTCGCGGAGGCGCGCGTTCAGGACGCTCTGGTCCTTCGTGAACTCGCTGTACAGCTCGGGAAAGAACTTGCGCGAGTAGGCGGCGGCAGCGATCGCGGTTGCCCGGACATCGGTGATGTCGCCCGGAGACCGGTCGGCGGTCTGCCACTCCGGCATGGAACTCGCGCTCTTGGTCTTCGAGTCGACCAGGCGCTCATAGGCGCTGTGGGCCGAGGCATCGCTCGCGCCAGCATAGGCCGTGTGGAACGGGACGAGGATATCGCCATAGAAATGCGCCAGGCGGCCGATGTCGACGCTCGCCTGGTGGCCGTTGCCGGCCTTGAGGTCGGCGATGGCCCTGGCGTAGTACTCGGCGACCTGGTGCACGGCGCCACGCCCATATCCGATCTCCCGATAGACGTGGTCGTTGGTCCGCCAGAACTGGCTGTCCGGATCATCCGAGGCGAGTCGGGCGGTGGCGGGCTCGAATCACGCGGGCAGCTTGCCGGAGAAGGTCTTGAGCGCCTGGTCCACGATCCAGTCGTGCGTGCCATAGCCGTTGCCGGAGTCCGGTCCGTTGGACCAGGCGAGCGCCGAGCCGACGCTCATCGCGCTGAGGGCGATGGCGAGGAGGCCGGCCATGAGCGGGCGAGGGAGGCGGGACAGAATCAGGTGATCCTTGGTGGTGACGGATGTTCGCGGGGTGGATCGACAGTACACCGCGCAGCGCGGCGGCGTCCCCGGACCTTTGTCGCGTGCAGGGTAGGAGCGAGGGACTGGCCCGCCCGTCCCTATTCCCGCCCGTCCGCCCTGCACGCCCGATGTGCAACCATCCACGCCATGCGACCTGCGGACCGCCTGAGCCCCGACCCCGGTGGCGGTCTCTGGTCGCCGACGCGTCGCAACCTGACGATCGGGCTGGTCCTCACGATCACCCTGCTCGCCTTCGAATCGCTCGGGGTCTCCACGATCATGCCGATCGTCGCGGACGAGCTCGGTGGTCTCCAGCTGTATGGGTGGGTCTTCACGGCAGCGATGCTGGGCTCCCTGATCGGCATCGTCGTGGTCGGCGGGATCATCGACCGGCGCGGCCTGGGCGCGCCATTCGCGGTCGGGATCGCGTTGTTCGCGACGGGCCTCATCCTCGGCGGGCTCGCGCCATCGATGGAGGTCCTGGTCGTCGCCCGGTTCATCCAGGGCTTGGGTGCCGGGACGGTGCCGCCAATCGCCTACGTCGCGATCGGACGGAGCCTGCCCGAGCGCCTGCGACCGCAGATGTTCGCGACGCTCTCCACGGCCTGGGTCCTGCCGGGGGTGCTCGGCCCGGCGATCGCCGGCGCGATCGGCGAGGCGATCGGCTGGCGCTTCGTGTTCCTCGGCCTGCTGCCGCTGATCGCGATCTCGTCGGGCATCGCCTACCCGCAGGTGCACCGCGTCGGGCCGGCGGCGGTCGTTTCGGCTACTGCCGCCCGCCTGCGCGATCGACTGCCCCTGGCGATCCTCGTCGCCCTTGGCACAGGACTCTTCCTCGCCGGGCTGACCAGTGGACAGCCGGTGGTCCTGGTCGGGTTCGGCAGCGTGGGGGCCGTCCTGGCGATCGCGGCACTCGGTCGGCTCACGCCGCCCGGCACGCTGCGAGCCGCGCGGGGCCTGCCGACCGCGGTCCTCGTCCGGGGGATCATCACCTTCGCCTTCTTTGCGGTCGAGGCGTACATCGCCCTGGCCCTCGTCGACCTTCGCGGGCTCAGTGCGACGGAAGCCGGGATCAGCCTGACCGCGGCCACGCTGACCTGGACCGCGGGCTCGTGGATCCAGGCTCGTCTGGCGTCCCGCGTTCCGCCGGAGCGGTTCGTCCGGGTCGGGATCGCCGTGCTGGTCGTCGGGCTCTCGACGTTCTTCCTCGTGCTGCAGCCGGGCCTGTCGCCGTGGCTGGCCCTGCCCATCGTGGCGCTTCAGGGTCTGGGCATGGGTCTGGCCTACGCGCCGCTGGCCCTGATCGTCCTGCGCGACGCGGCCGGCGCGGAACAGGGCCGGGCGTCGTCCGCGCTGTCGCTCACCGATTCTCTCGGCACGGCGCTCGGGACGGGGATCACCGGGGCCGCCGTGGCCGCCTCGGCGCGGAGCGGCCAGGGACCGGCGCCGGGTCTCGCCATCGGGTTCGCGGTCGCCGTCGGGGTGGCGCTCGTCGGCCTCGTGGTCAGCGGACGACTACGCACCGGATCGATCGGTGATCCGGCGCGAACGCTGGCCGCGAGCGGCACCCCCCGCGGCGCCGGGAGCGAGGCGTAGCTGCCTCTGCGGTAGACTTCGGCCCGACCGACCATCCCGCAGCCACCTACCCGACCCGCACGAGGTCCCGAGCCGATGTCCGCCCAGTCGCTGCGCGAGAGGATCCGCGAGATCCCCGACTTCCCCAAGCCCGGGATCCTCTTTTACGACATCACGACGGTGCTCAAGGATCCGGTCGCCTACAAGGAGTCCATCGATCTGATGCTGGCGCCGTATGCCGGTGAGGCGATCGACCTGGTCGTCGGGATGGAGTCGCGCGGTTTCATCTTCAGCGCTCCGATGGCCTATCAACTTGGCGCGGGGCTCGTGCCCGTGCGCAAGCTCGGCAAGCTGCCGGCCGAGACGATCACGGTGGAGTACGCCCTGGAATACGGCTCGAACACGCTCGAGATCCATCGTGATGCCATCGGGCCCGGGCAGAAGGTCCTGATCGTCGACGACCTGCTCGCCACCGGGGGCACCGTCAAGGGCACGATCGAGCTCGTCGAGCGGCTGAAGGGCGAGGTCGTCGGCCTGGCGTTCCTGGTCGAGCTCGACTTCCTCAAGGGCCGCGACCGACTGGAAGGACGCCGGGTCACCAGCGTCGTCCAGTACTGACCCGACGAGCGACCAGGCCACGTCCATTGGCTGACCAGCCCGATCCCGAGGCGACGGCCGTGGACCCGACGCCGGCGGTGGACCCGGACGCGGAGGTCGTCGCCGATCCGGTGGAGCCGGTCATCCCCGGCGGAGGCGCAGATCTCGCCCGGCGTCGGTTCTTCCGCCAGTTCGCCGGCGAGCTGTTCCAGTCCGCGGCGACGGTCGTCGGGGCGGCGCAGGCCCTCCAGCGCGTTTCGGCCGAGGCGGCTGGGGCGATCCTGGATCCCGGCACGCTGGCGGTCGAGGAGCCACCCGCGATCGTCCTCCCGAGCGCCCCGACCGGCTTTCGGACCCCGTTCCGCGAGAGCCCGGGCGTCCTCCACATCATCGATCAGCGGCGCTTGCCCGACGCCATCGAGGAATACGATGCCCACTCGGCGGCCGAGGTCGCGTATGCCATCCGCGAGATGATCATCCGCGGAGCCCCGGCCATCGGCCAGGCGGCCGCCATCGGCATGGCCCTGACCGCCGCCAGGCTGCGGACGACTCGCCCTTACGCCCGACGCGCGACCCTGCGTGGCGCGGCCCAGGCGCTCAGCGCCGCGCGTCCCACGGCGATCAACCTGCGCTGGGCGGTGGATCGGGTCATGGCCCGCTATGTCGAGGTCGGTGACCTGTCCGAGGACGGCGACGCGATCGCCGAGGCGATGCGGGCCGAGGCGGACACGATCGTGTTCGAGACCACGGAGGATCACGGTCGGCTGGCGGCATTCGGCCTGGCGATCCTGGAGCAGCCGAGCGAGGGCCCCCTGCGCGTGCTCACCCACTGCAACACCGGACCGCTCGGTTGTGGCCAGTTCGGGACGGCGCTCGGGGTGGTCCAGGCCGCCCATCACGCGGAACGCGACCTGCATGTCTGGGTCGGCGAGACGCGGCCGTACCTCCAGGGGGCTCGCCTGACGACGTGGGAGCTGGCCCAGGCGGGGGTCCCGCACACGTTGATCCCCGATGTCGCCGCCGGCCACCTGATGGCGCGCGGCGAGGTGGATGTCGTGATCGTCGGGGCGGACCGGATCGCGGCCAACGGGGACACGGCGAACAAGGTCGGGAGCTACAGCCTGGCCGTGCTCGCTGACCGGCACGGCATCCCGTTCTATGTCGCCGCACCACTCAGCAGCGTGGATCCGGAGGCGCCCGGTGGTGACGCCATCCCGATCGAGGAGCGCAAGGCGAACGAGGTCCTCTACCTTCGCGGCCAGCGCATCGCCCCGCCCGACACGGCCGTGCGCAACCCGGCCTTCGATGTCACGCCGGGTGACCTCATCACCGCGATCATCACGGACGAAGGGGTTCTCCGGGCGCCCTACCCAGCCAGTCTCGCCGCCGCGGTCGAGCGGCGCGCCGCCCGCCGGGCTGTCGCCCCCACCTTCGATGCGCTCCACGTACCGGATGCCTCGGGCGTGGCCTGATGGCATCGGTCGTCATCGGCCGACGGGCCTCGGCGATCGCCCGTCCGACGACGGACCGGGTCCTGCTGCGGGCGTTCCTCGAGCAGGATCGGCTGTATTCGGCCTACGCCATCTGCGACCTGGAAGAACGCGAGTTCGGTCGGACGCGTTGGGGCGCGGCCTACGATGGGGAGTCGCTGATCTCGGTCGGGCTGGAATACACGGGGCCGTCACCCCAGCCGCTGTTCCTGATGGGACGGCCGGACGGAGTCGGGGCCATCCTGCGTGACGTCATCCGGCCCCGCGCGGCGTATGTCGCGGTCCAGCGCGGGATGCTCCCTGCCATCGAGGAGCACTACCGGGTGGATCCCGGGCCGGAGATGATCCGGATGTGGGTGGATCGGGCGCGGTTCCGACCGTACCCAGCCACGGTCAGCCGCCTGCTGCCGGTCGAGATCGGCGAACTCAACAAGCTGTACCAGCTCGGGTTCGCGTCGTGGCTGCCCTCAAGTACCGTCGCCGACGGGGTCTATTTCGGGATGCGGGTCAACGGCCAACTCGTGGCCGCCGCGGGCACCCACGTCGTCAGCCCGGCCGCGCGCCTGGCCGTCGTCGGCAACGTCCTGACCCACGGCGACTACCGCGGCCGCGGGTTCGCGACGGCCGTGACAGGGGCCGTGACGGCCGAGCTCCTGCGGACCTCGGATCAGATCGTTCTCAACGTCCGGGCGGACAACCCGCCCGCGATCAACGTCTATCGAAGACTGGGCTATGCCGAGCATGCCCGGTTCGAGGAGCGCCTCGTCCATCGCACGGGGTCCCCATGGCCGGACCTCACCGCCCCGTTCCGCCGCTGGTTCGCACGCAAGGAGATCGATCCCCGATGACCGACACGGCCGCCCGGCCCGCCCACGACCTGACCGACCTCGCCCTCGCGTCGGAGGGCGTCCGGCGCATCGAATGGGCCGAGCGAGAGATGCCTGTCCTCCGCCTGATCCGCGAGCGCTTCGAGCGCGATCGGCCGCTCGAGGGCTTGCGCGTCGGCGCCTGCCTCCATGTCACGACCGAGACGGCCAACCTGATGCGCACGCTCAAGGCGGGCGGCGCGGAGGTCGTCCTGGCCGCGTCCAACCCGCTGTCCACGAAGGACGACGTGGCCGCCGCGCTCGTCGCGGAGTACGGGATCGCCACCTTCGCGCGCCGCGGTGAGGATCGCGACACGTACTACGCCCATCTCAACGCGGTCGCCGACACGCGTCCGCAGATCACGATGGACGACGGCTGCGATCTCGTGTCCCTGCTGCACAGCGAGCGGCCGGCCCAGGTGCCCGACGTCCTGGCCGGGACGGAAGAGACCACGACCGGGGTCATCCGCCTTCGGGCGATGGCCGCGGACGGTGCGCTCGGCTTCCCGGTCGTGGCGGTCAACGAGGCGCAGACCAAGCACCTCTTCGACAACCGCTATGGCACCGGGCAGAGCACCCTTGACGGCATCCTGCGAGCGACCAACATCCTGATCGCCGGCCGGAAGGTCGTCGTCGCGGGCTACGGTTGGGTGGGCAAGGGGATCGCCTCGCGGATGGACGGACACGGCGCTCATGTCGCGGTCGTGGAGGTAGACCCGGTCCGCGCCCTGGAAGCGCTGATGGACGGGTTCGCGGTCATGAGCCATGCTGACGCCGCTCGCTGGGGTGAGCTGTTTGTGACCGCGACGGGCAACCTCAACGTGTTCCGCCGAGAGCACTTCGAAGCGATGCGCGACGGCGCGATCATGGCCAACTCCGGTCATTTCGATGCGGAGCTGGACCTCGTCGCCCTGCGCGCGCTCGCCGAAGGGCACGTCCGCGAGGTGCGCGAGAACGTGCAGGAATTCGACCTTGGCGGCAAGAAACTGAATTTGATCGCCGAGGGTCGGCTGGTCAACCTGGGCGCGGCGGAAGGCCACCCGGCCGCGGTCATGGACATGAGTTTCGCCAACCAGGCCCTCTCCGCCGAGTACGTCGCGGCGCACCACGCCGAGCTCGAACCGCGTGTCTATGTCGTCCCGGAGGCGATCGACGCCGAAGTCGCCCGACTCAAGCTCGCCGCCCTCGGGATCGAGCTCGAACCGATGACACCCGAGCAGCGGGCCTACGTCAGTTCGTGGCAGCACGGGACGTGACCGCGGCCGTTGCGCGGCCGTACGGGTCCTGGCCGTCACCCTTGCGCCCGGAGGATCTGGTCAGCGACGCGGTCCGCCTCGCTGAGCCGTGGCTGGATGGGGAGGATGTCTACTGGCTGGAAGGGCGTCCGTCGGAGGACGGGCGGCGGGTCCTCGTCCGCCATAGCCCGGGCGGCACGACGGCGGACCTGACGCCTCCGCCGTTCAACGTCCGAACCCGGGTTCACGAGTACGGGGGCGGTTCATACACCGTCGCGGGTGGCACCGTCGTCTTCTCCGACGTCCGGGATGGCCGCCTCTACCGACTGGATCCCGGCGTCGCGCTCCCCATCCAGATCACCCCAGACGGCCCGTGGCGCTACGCCGATCTGCGCTTCGACGCCGGACGGCGCCGGTTCATCGCGGTCCGCGAGGACCACGGGGCAGCCGGCCAGCCTGAAGCCGCCATCGTGGCCGTGCCGCTGGACGGCGACCGGCCGCCGACCGTGCTGGTCCAAGGCCCGGACTTTCTCGCCGCGCCGCGCGTCTCGCCGGATGGTTCCCGGCTGGCCTGGCTCGAATGGGACCACCCCGATATGCCGTGGGACGCGACTCGACTCCGCGTCGGCCTCCTGGACGAGGCGGGTGCGATCGGCCGCGCCGACCTGGCCGCCGGGGGCCCGGAGGAATCGATCGCCCAGCCCGAGTGGTCGCCGGGCGGGATCCTGCACTTCGTCAGCGACCGCTCCGGCTGGTGGAATCTGTATCGGCTCATGGACGGCCCGAGGCTCGAGCCGCTGTGCGCGATGGACGCCGAATTCGCCGATCCCGCTTGGGTGCTCGGCTTGTCGTCATACGGATTCGTGGCGGACGGTTCGATCGCGGCCGTGGGGCGTCGCGATGGGACGGACCGACTGTTCCGCGTGGTCCCCGGGCAGCGCCCAACGCTGATCCCGCTCGCCTACACCGAGCTGGATGGCCTCGTCGCCGATCCGACCGGCGTGGTCGCCGTGGCCGGCTCGCCGACCGAAGGTGCTGCGATCGTGACCTTCGACGCGGCGACCCTGGCCCCCACCCGGGTCCTGCGCCGGGAGCGAAGCGTCCCCCTGGACCCGCGCTACATCTCGGTACCCGAGTCGATCGCCTACGGATCGACGGACGGGCGGGTCGCCCACGCCCAGTACTACCCGCCCCACAATCCGCACTTCATCGGTCGAGAAGGGGAGCTCCCGCCGCTCGTCGTTTACGTCCACGGTGGCCCGACGGCCGGCACCTCGAGCGGTCTGGACCTGGACATCCAGCTGCTGACGACGCGCGGGATCGCGGTCGTGGACGTCGACTACGGCGGCAGCACCGGGTACGGCCGAACGTATCGCGAGACCCTGGATGGAGCGTGGGGCGTGGTCGATGTGGACGACTCCGTTGCCGCCGCAAGATTCCTCGTGGCACGCGGGGACGTGGACCCGGACCGGCTGGCGATCGCCGGGGGGAGCGCTGGGGGCTACACGACGCTGGCCGCGCTGGCCTTCCGCGACACCTTCTCGGCGGGCATCAGCCAGTTCGGCATCGGCGACCTCGCCGCGATGGCGGTCGAAACCCACAAATTCGAGTCGCGCTACCTCGACCGGTTGATCGGGCCGTATCCGGCGGCCGCCGACACCTACCGGCAGCGATCGCCGATCCACCACCTCGATGGGATCTCGTGCCCGGTGCTCGTGCTCCAGGGCCTGAACGACAAGGTCGTGCCGCCCAACCAGGCGGAGGCCATCGTGGAGGCGCTCGCGGCGAGGGGCATCCCGCACGCCTACCTGGCCTTCGAGGGCGAGGCGCATGGCTTCCGCGGAGGCAGCGCGATCCGACGGGCAGCTGAAGCGGAGATCGCCTTCCTTGGTGCGGTCTTCGGCTTCACCCCTGCGGGTTCGCTGCCCGAGCTTGCGCTTCCCGGCCTGGATGCCTGGCGGACGAACGCTCGACGTCGATCGTCGGTCGGCGTCCAGGCCTGACCCAACCCCGCGAAGGGCCCGTGATACGCTCGGCACTCAGCCCCGCAGAGGATCCTGGATGAGCATCGTGGACGCCGCACAGTACCTGTTCACCTCGGAATCGGTGACCGAAGGGCACCCGGACAAGATGTGCGACCAGATCTCGGACGCCATCCTGGACGCGATCCTTCGCGACGATCCCGATGCGCGCGTGGCCTGCGAGACGGCGACGACGACCGGCCTCGTCCTGGTCCTGGGCGAGATCACCACGCATACCTACGTCGATTTCCAGCAGGTCGTCCGCGATACGGTGCGCGATATCGGCTACACCCGGGCCGACTACGGCTTCGACTACCAGACGTGCGGAACCCTGGTCTCGGTCCACGCCCAGTCCCCGGACATCGCCCAGGGCGTCGACGCAGCGCTCGAGATCCGCGACGATGCGGCCTCGTCATCGGAGCTGGGGGCCGGCGACCAGGGCATGATGTTCGGGTTCGCCTGCCGCGAGACACCTGAATTGATGCCGCTGCCGATCGCGCTCGCCCACCGGATGGCCCGCCGGCTGTCCGAGGTCCGCAAGTCCGGGCAGTTCCCGTACCTGCGCCCGGACGGCAAGACCCAGGTCACAGTGGAATACGAGCGGGGCGTCCCGAAGCGGGTCAAGACCGTCGTCGTCTCCGCGCAGCACGACCCGGACGTCCGCGCGGAACGGTTGCGCTCGGACATCGTGGAATCCGTGATCCTGCCCACGATCCCGCGCGAGCTACGCGACACGGATCCGGTCATGCACGTCAACCCGACCGGCCGGTTCGTGACCGGGGGTCCGATGGGCGATGCCGGATTGACCGGGCGCAAGATCATCGTGGACAGCTACGGCGGGATGGCGCGCCACGGGGGCGGGGCGTTCAGCGGCAAGGATCCGACCAAGGTCGACCGTTCGGCGGCGTACGCGGCCCGCTGGGTGGCCAAGAACGTGGTCGCCGCCGGCCTGGCCGATCGGTTCGAGGTCGAAGTCGCCTACGGCATCGGGATCGCCCGGCCGATCAGCTTCAGCGTCGACTCATTCGGCACCGGCAAGATCGACGACGTGGCCATCCAGGCCCTGATCGATCGCCATTTCGACATGCGGCCCGCGTCCATCATCGCTGCCCTGGACCTGCGCCGACCGATCTACCGCCAGACGGCGGCATATGGGCACTTCGGACGGCCCGATCTCGACCTGCCCTGGGAGCGCACGGACAAGGCCGCCCTCCTGGCGACAGAAGCCGGCCTGCCCGAGCCGGCGGGGGTCGCCTGACCGACTAGCCGGACCGCGAGGCCCTAGCCGGACTGCTCGGCGATCATCCCGGCCACGGACGCCTGCCCGCCGCGCTGGCCGGCGCGCCGGGCGTTGCGCCAGACGAGGAACTGGCCGACCAGCAGGACGGACAGGGTGATGAGCAGCATCACGGCCGCGACCGCGTTGGTCGCCGGGGTCACGCCCTTGCGGATCGTCCCGAACACATACAGCGGCAGCGTCGTCGACCCGGCACCGGACACGAACGTCGTGATCACGTAGTCATCGAAACTGAAGGTGAACGAGAGCAGGCCGCCGGCGACGATGGCCGGCATCAGCTGCGGGAACGTGATCTGCCGGAATGTCCGCCAGGGCGTGGCGAACAGGTCGTAGCTTGCCTCCACGTGCGTGCGATCCATGCCGCTCAGGCGGGCTCGGACCAGCAGCATCACCAGGCTGATGTTGAACAGAGCATGCGCCGCGATGATCGTCTGGAAGCCCAGGCGCAGGCGCAGGTCCAGCAACGGGTTCAGGACGTCGAACGCGCTGGAGAAGAAGACGAGTGTGGACAGCGCGATGACGATCTCGGGCACGATGATGCTGATGAAGGTCAGCGCCTCGAAGGGGGTGCGGAACCATCGCGGCGCTCGCTGCAGGCCGAGTGCCGCCATCGTGCCGAAGATCGTGGCGATGATCGCGGTGCTGGTGGCCACGATCAGGCTGTTGAGCAGAGCCCCCTGGACCACGGTGTCGGACAGGACGCTCTCGTACCAGCGCAGGCTGAAGCCCTGCCAGTCCGTCACCCGCCGGTTCGTGGCATTGAAGCTGAACACCACCACAACGACGATCGGGATGTACAGGAACAGGTAGATGAGCAGCGTATGGCCGCGCAGCCAGCCCTCCACGAGACCGCCGAAGCGGTCGCGCCGCGGGCCCCCCCGGGTCAACGGTTTCGCCGCGACGCCTGCCGTCGTGCTCACAGGACGCTGACCTCGCGGCCCTTGCGACCGCGGTTGGAGAACCAGACGTAGAAGGTGACGCTGACCAGCATGATCAGGATGAGCACGACGGCCCGGGCCGCGCCCTCCGGCCAGTTCCGGGCCTCAAGGAACTGCAGGACGAGCTGGTTGCCCACGAGGAAGACCCGCCCGTAGCCCAGGATGGCCGGGATGACGTACTCGCCCATGAGCGGGATGAACACGAGGATGCTGCCGGTGATGAGTCCGGGCAGGGTGATCGGCAGGGTGATCTGGCGGAAGGTCGCCAGGCGGCCGGCGCCGAGATCCTTGGACGCCTCGACCAGGCCGCGGTCCATCCGTTCCATCGTCACGTAGATCGGGAAGACCATCAGCGGCAGGTAGCCGTAGACCAGGCCGAGAAGCACGGCCGCGGGCGTGCCCAGGATCCGGAAGGCCGGATCGCCGATGAGGTCGCCGATGAATCCCCCCAGGCCGTCCGGACCCAGGATCGTCAGCCAGGCGTAGGTCCGGATGAGGAAGCTCGTCCAGAACGGCACGATCAGCAGGACGATCAGCAGCGACTTGCGCCGGCCGGCCCGGGTGGCGATGAAGTAGGCCAGGGGCAGGGCCGTGAACAGGCACAGGGCCGTGCCGGCGACGGCCATAACGAGGCTGGTCACGAACGGAGTCGACCGCTCGAATGCCTGGCTGTAGTTGTCCAGGCTGAAGACGGGATCGAATCCGCCGATCCGGCTGGGCGTCCCGAAGCTCATGACGACGACGATGGCCAGGGGCGCCACGAGCAGGACCAGGTACCACAGGCTGGCCGGCAGGAGCAGGACCGCCGTCAGCAGGCCCGCGCGGAACGAACGGCGCGGCGGCACCGGATGGACCGATGCCGCCCGCGCGAGGGTGGCCATGAGGGACCGCTGCGTCGGCTACGCCTGGCCGATCTTCGACTTGAACTCTTCCCAGATGTCGAGGCGGATCGGATCCGTGGACGTGTCCTCCGCTCCTTCCAGCCGCGCGAGAACGTCATCCGGGACGAAGATCGCCGGGTCATCCAGCATCTTCTTGTCGATGAATCTCTTGGCCTCGCTGTTTGGCGTCGCGTATTGGTTGGTCACGGTTTCCTTGGCCTGGACCTCAGGTTCGTGGATGAAGTTCAGGAACGCGTGGGCCGCGTTGGGGTGGGGCGCGTCGGCCAGGATGACCCACGTATCCAGCCAGAAGAGGGTCCCGTCCTCGGGGATGCGGTAGACCGTGTCCGCGGTCTCCGGATCGTCGCGCAGTTCCAGGATGCCGCCGGTCCAGGTCAGCCCCATGACGGCCTCTTCGGTCGCGATCTTGGTGTTGTACTGGTCGGAGTCCAGGGCCAGGACGTGCGGGGCGAAGGCGAGCAGGACCTTGCGCGCCTCCTCCAGCTCGGCCGGTACCTTCGTGTTGAGCGAGTAGCCGAGCGACTTGAGCGGGGCGACGAAGACGTCACC
>JACCVB010000096.1 GCA_013698385.1 Chloroflexota bacterium | reverse complement strand
GTGTTGGCGTGGGTGCCGGGGTCGGCGCGGGCGTCGGAGTCGGGGTCGGGGTCGGTGCCGGAGTCGGCGTGGGAGTCGGTGTCGCGGCGATGCGCGTGGCAACGGCTTGCCGAAGGGCGGGGAAGGTGCTGTAGAACGTGCCGCCCGGGCATTCCGTCGCCGCCAGATCGCGGTGGCCGGCGACATTCGCGAAGGTCTTCTGCGTTCCGTTGACCGGATTCGTATAGAGGGTCGCACCAAGCGGGTCGATCCCGTGGCGGTCGGCATTCCAGGCGAGGATCCGCTCCACGGCGTCTCGGGCGGCCGGCGTCGCATCGACATTCGTCAGGTTCCCGAGCAGGGCGATCCCGACGGTCCCGACCGACACCTTGAACACCTCGGATCCTGGGGTGGCGCCCCGGAGGATGCGGTAGCCGGTGACGGGACTGCCACCGTCCGATGTCGGTGTTGACCAGGTCAGCACGATGCCTCGACTCTTGTGCGGGACGGCCGCCAGGTTCAGCGGCGCGGACGGCGGTGCCAGCGTCGGCACAGGTGTCGGTGTTGGCGTGGGTGCCGGGGTCGGTGTCGGCGTGGGCACCGGAGTCGGCGTCGGGGTCGGTGCCGGAGTCGGCACAGGTGTCGGCGTCGGCACAGCTGTCGGCGTCGGCGTCGGTGTCGCGGCGATGCGCGTGGCAACGGCCTGCCGAAGGGCCGGGAACGTGCTGTAGAACGTGCCACCCGGGCATTCCGTCGCCGCCAGGTCGCGGTGGCCGGCGATATTCGCGAAGGTCTTCTGCGTTCCGCTGACCGGATTCGTATACAGGGTCGCACCAAGCGGGTCGATCCCGTGACGGTCGGCCTTCCAGGCGAGGATCTGCTCCACGGCGTCTCGGGCGGCCGGCGTAGCATCGACATTCGTCAGGTTCCCGAGCAGGGCGATCCCGACGGTCCCGGAGTTGTAGCCCTGGACATGGGCGGCCGTCACGCTGTTGCCGGCCGCGTCCTCGCCGGTCGGCGATTCACCCGCGGCATATGACCTGGAGTAGCGGCCTTCGTAGATCCGGCCGGACTCGTCGACCAGGAAGTTGTAGCCGATGTCTCCCCACCCCTGGGTGATCGCCTGGTAGTAGTAGATCGAGCGGATCGTGGCGGCCGGATCGGGGTCGGCGTTCTTCCCCGCCGTGTGGTGGACGATCAGCTTCTGGACCGGGTAGAACGCCGGGATCCACTTCTCGGTGCCATCGGCATTGAAGCGATAGGACTCGTCCGCTGCCCAGCCCGCTCGGGTGATGACCGACGGCTGACTGACGGCCGCCGCCGCGGTCGAGCCGACGAGCCCGATCCCCGGGCCGCCGGTGGCGGTGCTGTCGAGCGCGAGGACGGTGAGCCTGGCGATCGGGCGATCCGAGGTCACCCGGGCGAACCGTGCGCCTGCCGCGTACTGGACGGTGCCATACGTCTCGCCGTTGCCGCGTTGCTCGCCGACCTCGTCCCGCTCGACAGGATCCGGCGCGCCGAAGTCCACGCCATCGGCACTGAAGGCGACCGTCAGCACGGCACCAGGCTGGCCGCGCCAGTGGACGGCGACGTGCGAGACCCGGATCGGCAGTTCCACGACCTCCTGGCGCTCGAGGGCGATGGAGACGTCTCGGGCGGCGACACGGACCGGCCCGGAAGCTGAAACGGGCAGTCCCGGCAAGGCCGCGAGAACGAGTGCAGCTGCGACCAGTGCGACACCCACGCGGCGACGGGGGGAGGGGTGCGTCATGGGTGACCTCGGGCAGCGTGGTGACACGGCTGGGACCCGAGTATGCCGCCCCGGGGGCACGAAAGACCAGCGTTCGGTTGGGGCGGCTGGGCGGACACCCTCGCTGACGGCATACCCTTCGTCCCATGAGTTTCGACGTCGCAGCCGAGGCCTACCACCAGTTCATGGGCCGGTACTCCGTGCAGCTTTCCCCACAGCTGGCGGATCTCGCCGGGGTGCGGGACGGCCAACGGGCGCTCGACGTCGGCTGCGGCCCCGGCGCCCTGACGGCCGAGCTGGTCACGCGACTGGGCGCATCGTTCGTTGCCGCCGTGGACCCATCCGAACCGTTCGTCGCGGCTGCCCGAGCGCGACACGCGGGCGTGGACGTCCGCCAGGCCTCAGCCGAGCGACTGCCCTTCCCCGACCGCGCGTTCAACGCGGCCCTCGCCCAGCTCGTCGTCCACTTCATGACAGACCCGGTCGCAGGATTGGCCGAGATGGCCCGCGTGACCCGGCGCGACGGTGTCGTCGCCGCGTGCGTCTGGGATCACGCCGGCGGCCAGGGCCCGCTTAGCGTGTTCTGGCAGGGCGCCCGTGCGCTGGACCCCGACGTCCATGATGAATCGCGACTCGCGGGCGCTCGCGAGGGCCACTTGGCCGAATTGTTCGAGGCCGCCGGGCTGCACGAGATCGAAAGCGCGGCGCTGTCGGCCGATCTTGAGCACCCGGACTTCGACGCCTGGTGGGAGCCGTTCACGCGCGGGGTCGGCCCCGCGGGCGCGTACGTGGCCAGCCTTGATGCGGAACGACGGACCGAGCTGCGGGAGCGGTGTCGCAGCCTGCTTCCCACGGGACCGTTCGTGATCACGGCTCAGGCATGGGCGGCCCGCGGCCTCGCGTAGCCCGCGCCCGGGGCGCTATCGAGCGTCGTCGGGGTGAGGTACCAGCCGGACGTCCAGCCCTTCGATGCCCGCGAAATCGTCGGGATCGCACGTATAGAGGGGCAGCCCATTGGCGATCGCCGTCGCCGCGATCAGTGCGTCGAGTGCGCGGGCAGCCGGCTTCCGTCCAGAGCGCCGAAGCGAGGAAGCAACTTGGCCGAACGCCCGTGCCGCTGCAGCGTCGAACGCGAGCGGATCGAAGTCCGCCTCCGCCTGCTGGACCTGGGCCAGCCGCCGGGCTCGCTCGGCTTCGTCGTCGGTCACCAGTGGGCCGAGGGAGATCTCCGCGAGCGTCACGGCCGAGATCAGTGGGAACCCCGGCAGCGCGCTGGGATCGGTGATCCGAGGCAGCAGGAGGAGCGTGCTCGTATCGAGCAGGCCATCGCCATCCGTCACAGGCTTGGGTCGATGATGGCGTCCACATCGTGACGGAGGGACGCGGCGTCGACCGCCGGCATGCGCCGCCAGCGTTCCAGCAGCGCAACCGCCGATAGACCACGCGGGCGTACCGGCCGAAGCTCCGCCACCGGCCGTCCATCACGCGTAACGGTCACGTGATCGCCGGCTGCGACGCGGTCGATCACCTCGCCACCCCGGTTGCGCAGATCCCGGATCGTCACGGTGTCCATCCGCGGATGGTATTACCCGTGAGACATGCCAGCCTCAGGAACGTCGCTACGCCCTGGCGGTGGCCGCCCGGACGTTGTCCGTTTCTCCGCCCACCTCATCCCAGATCTTCACGTGCCGGCTCTCGCGGATGAACAGGCCGCCGATGATCACCGTAATGACCGCGACGACGATCGGGTAGATCAGGCCGGCGAATAGATTGCCTGTGGAAGCCAGTAGGCTGGCGGCGATGAGCGGCAAGAATCCCCCGAACCAGCCGTTCCCGATGTGATACGGGATGGACAGCGACGTGTACCGGATCCGGGCTGGGAAGAATTCGACGAGGAACGCCGCGATCGGGCCGTAGACCATCGTCACGAAGATGATCTGGATCCAGACGAGCGCGATGAGCGGGAGGATCTCGGGCTGTGCGACGGTCGGCGTCACGCCGTCGGCGCCCACGAACTTGCCAGCCGCCTTGCCGGTCGTGGCGAGCACGCCCTGCGGGTGGGCGAACTGGGCCATCAGGTTGTAGATCGGGAAGTACGCGGCCGCCGCGATGGCGCAACCGCCCAGGATGATGGGCTTCCGACCGATCCGATCCGACAGGCGACCGAAGACGACGAAGAACGGAGTGCCGAGCACGATCGCGGTCCCCACGATCAGGTAGGCATCCTGGAAGCGGACGCCAAGATTCGTCCCGAGGAAGAAGAGCGCCTGGAATTGGCCCTGGTACCAGACGACGGCCTGGCCCGCGGTCGCCCCGAACAGAGCCAACAGGATGAGCCTCCGATTCTTCGCATCGGCGAAGGAATCGCGCCATGGCGATGTCGAGGCGTTGCCATCCTTCTTCAACTGCGTGAACAGCGGTGTCTCCTGCAGGCGCAGACGGATGTACAGGGCCATGACCACGAGGGCGATGGACAGGATGAACGGGATCCGCCAGCCGAAGTTGGTGAAATCCTCCGGCGACAGGGACAGTCGGGTGATGCCGATCATGATCAGCGCCAGCAGCAGGCCGAGCGTCGCCGTGGTCTGGATCCAGCTGGTGTTCTGGCCACGCTTCGCGTCGGAACTGTGCTCGGCGACGTAGATCGCCGCTCCGCCGTATTCGCCTCCGAGGGCGAGCCCCTGGGCCAGCCGCAGGATGACCAGGAGGATCGGTGCAAGGATCCCGATCTGGGCATATGTCGGAAGGATGCCGACGAGGGCGGTGGAGAGCCCCATGACGCTGATCGTCACGAGGAAAGTGAACTTGCGCCCCACGATGTCGCCGATCCGCCCGAAGAACGCCGCTCCGAACGGTCGGACAGCGAAGCCGGCGCCGAACGTCGCCAGGGACGCGAGCAGGGCGGCCGTGGCGTCACCGGTCGGAAAGAACTGCGTGGAAAAGAACGCCGCGAGGACGCCGTATAGATAGAAGTCGTACCACTCGATGATCGTCCCAGCCGCAGAGGCGCTGATGACGAACGGGAGCTTGAATCGGTACTCCGGGGTTGCGGTCAGGGCCGCAGACGACGTAGCCAAGGCTGGGCTCCTCCGAGAGTGGGCGCCGCGATGGCGCGGGCGGACGGTTAGAGACAGTTCAGCACGAGATCTCCTGCAGGATCGCCCGACAACCTCCTCCTCCCTCACAGCGTGCGTGGCAATATTGGGCTGCGCCGTGCTCGCTTGGTGAGCTGGCGTCACCGTATCCGTGAGCGCGGCGCTCGTCAATGCTCAACGCGGGGATCACGTTCCGGAGGGCGACTTGACCGAATCGCTCCGCTTTCCACCGGCGGTCCAGACGTGGCTGGCGGAGGCGGCCGCAGACCCGGACGGGTTCTGGGGTCGAGCCGCGGAGGCCCTTCCATGGTTCCGGCAGTGGGACCGGATCTTCGAGGCGGACCCGCCCGGCTTCCGCTGGTTCGTGGGCGGCCGGACGAACCTCGCCCATAACTCGCTTGACCGCCATGTGGCGGCGGGCGACGGCGAGCGGCTGGCATTGATCGCGTTGAATGAACGCGGCGAGCGGCGTGACCTGACGTACCGAGGCCTGCTCACAGAGGTGGAATGGGTCGCCGCCGCGTTACGCGGCCTGGGCATCCGGCGGGGCGACCGGGTCACGCTCTACCTGCCCACGTGCGCGGAGGCGATCGTGGCGATGCTCGCGATCGTCCGCATCGGCGCCATCCACTCCATCGTCTTCGCGGGCTTCGGCCACGGGGCGCTTGGCGATCGCATCCGCGCCAGCGGATCTCGATTGGTCCTGACCGCCGACCTGACCTCTCGAAAGGGCCGGCCGACGGAGCTCAAGTCGATCGTCGACGCCGCGCTGGCGGATGATCCCGGCGCCGTTGAGCACGTGGTCGTCCTCGAACGCGAACCGGGTCGTGCCCGGATGGAGGAGCCGCGCGACCTCACCTGGCCGGCATTCCTCGACCACGCGGAAGGGCAGGACGGCAGCCACGTGGAACTGGAATCGAATGAGCCGGCATTCATCCTCGCGACGAGTGGGACGACCGCGACGCCGAAGCTGGCCATCCATACCCACGGCGGCTATCAGGTCCACATCGTGGCCATGGCTCGCTGGGTGTTCGGCCTGCGCCCGGGCGAGACCTGGTGGTCCACCTCGGATATCGGCTGGATCGTCGGACACAGCTATATCGTCTACGCGCCGCTCATCGTGGGGGCGACGACCGTGGCCTACGAGGGCGCCCTCGATCAACCTGGTCCGGAGCGGTTCTGGGGCCTCATCGAAGAACTCGGTGTGACCGGGTTGTTCACCTCGCCGACGGCGATCCGGGCGTTCATGCGGCATGGTGAAGCCGTCGCTCGTCGGCACGACCTGTCGCAGCTCGAACGCGTGTTTTCGGCCGGGGAGGTACTGAACGCGCCGGTCTGGGAGTGGCTGCAGCGGCGTGTCTTCGACGATCGGATCCCGGTCATCGACCACATGTGGCAGACCGAGACGGGCGGCCCGATCTTCGGGTACCCGTACGGGATCGCCCAGCTGCCGATCAAGCCCGGCTCGTCCGGGATCCCGCTGGCCGGGATCGATGCGGCGGTCGTGACGCCCGACGGCCGACCACTAGGCCCGAACGAGAAAGGGATCATGGTCATTCGCCGGCCGTTTCCCGGACTGACGCCGACGATCTGGAACGACCCGCAGCGCTACGCGGCGGACTACTGGGGACGGATCCCGGGCGTGTACTACACGGGGGATGCCGCCCACATCGACGACGATGGCTACGTGTGGTTCGCCGGGCGCGCCGACGAGATCATCAAGATCGCCGGCCACCGGATCGGCACGATCGAAGTCGAGACGGCGTTGCTCCGCCACCCGGCCGTGGCGGAGGCCGGGGTGACCGGGCGCCCTGATGAACTGCGCGGGGAGGTGATCGCTGCTTTCGTCGTCCTGCGCGCCGGTCAGGAGCCGTCGGAGGCCCTGAGGCGCGAGTTGCTTGCGACGGTCCGCGACGAGCTCGGGCCGGTCGCCGTGATCGGCCAGGTGACATTCGTCGACCTGTTGCCCAAGACGCGCAGCGGCAAGATCATGCGGCGCGTGCTCAAGGCCGTGGTCGAGGGCCTCGACCCAGGCGATATCAGCACGATCGAGGACGAGGGGTCCGTGGAGGAGGCCCGCCAGGCCGTCGCCGAGCTGCAGGCGGGCGTCGCGGATGTCGAGCCCGGGAGGCCGGCTTGACCGATCTCGTGGAGCCACGGCGCGTCGCGGTCGTCTGCTTCGACTTATACGGCACCATCGTGGACCTCGCACCGCTGGACGTCGTCTGCGAAGCGTTGGCGCCCGGTCGTGGCGGACCGCTGGCGGCCCGTTGGCGAGCTCGGCAGCTTGAGGCGTCCTGGCTCCGCACGGCCATGGATCGATGGGCGGACTTCGACGTGGTGACGCGGGAGGCTCTCGATGTCGCCTGCGCAGAGCTCGACGTGGATCCTGACCAGGAGGCGCGCGCGGCGGCTCGACGGGCCTTCATCGGGTTGCCGCCGCGGGCCGGTGCGATCGAAGGACTGGCGGAGCTGGCACTCGCCGGCCTGCCCCTCGCCGTGCTCTCGAACGGATCGGCGGCGATGATCGAGGCCAGCATCCGATCGGCGGCGCTCGACGGCCGGTTCGAGGCCCTCCTGTCGGCGGACAGCGCGGGCGTCTACAAGCCGCACCGGGCGGTCTACCAACTGGCCACCGACCGGTTCGGCGAGACGCCGGAGCGGATCGGCTTTGTCACGGCGAACGGGTGGGATGCCGCAGGCGCGGCAGCGTATGGATTCGCCGTCGCCTGGTTGCGGCCGCCCGGCGCGATCCTCCCGGCGGTCCCGGGCTTGGTCCCGCATGAAGCGTCCTGGGAGACCGTCGCGCGCCAGTTCGCCTTCGGCTAAGAACATCGGGACATGGCGCATGGAGCGTACCCGTTGGGACGAGAGGTATGACGGCATCACTAATCGCCGCGGGCGAAATGGGCATGATCGATGTCGCGCCTTCCACCCATGTCGCTGTCAAGTAAGGCGGTTCGACGCCAATCCCGATCAAGCGAGTGGTCCAACAAGCACCGAACGCACCGCTTCGATGACTCGCACTGTCGAGGCCGGGCAGCGCGATTCAGCCGGCGACCCGACCCGCTTCTGATTCAGTCTCCGGGGCTGAGATCGCCGCCCAACCCCGACACCGGCAACACCGGGTCATGCTGCTCTGCAGCAGCCTGGTGATGCTCATGACACCCGGAGTCACACCACCGCGACCGACCTTGAAGTCCCCGCGCGTTTGCCGCTGGACATCGCTGTCAGCGGCGCAGAGCGCTGGCTGAACGCCTCGACCGCCTGATCGCACTGGGTCTACGGAGCTAGGGCTCCGATCGGGATCACCGCGACGCCATCGGGTCGCTGGTAGCCGTAGCCCCAGCCGGTGATAACACCAAGCACGGCGGGTTTGCCGTGCTTCTCCTGGTCGACTCGAGCGGCGACGCGCCGAAGCGTCGCGGCCGCTCCGTCGACCGCGGCTTGCCCAAGCTTCACTTCGAACGCGGCCCACGCGCCATCGCGACGCTCCACGATGGCGTCTGCTTCGAGGTCGGTACTATCTCGATAGTGGAACACCGACGCGTCCATCGCCTGGGCGAAGATCCGAAGGTCTCGGACGACCAGTGACTCAAAGAGGAGTCCAAGGGTCTCGACGTCTCGAAGGAGCCGGTCGGGTCTCGTCCCGAGTGCCGCGACCGCGAGGGAAGGATCCACGAAATGCCGCGTCGGCGCGCCTCGCAGGATGGTCCGTGACCGTAGGGCGGGCGACCAGGCCTGCAGGTCCTCGACCACGAACAGCCGGCTGAGGGCAGCCAGATAGCTGAGCACGGTGTGATGATCGATGGGGCCATCCGCTCCGCCCACGTCCGCAGCGATCGCCCGCGCCGATGCCCCAGTGGCGACGTTGCGAGCCAGCGAGCGGAGGACCCGAGCTACGTTCTCGGGATCTCGCGCGATCCCATCCACGCGCACGAGATCGACGCGTCTCGTCTCTTCCAGGTAGCCGCGAAGAGCGATCAACGCTTCGTCG
>JACCVB010000092.1 GCA_013698385.1 Chloroflexota bacterium | reverse complement strand
GGTATGCTCGGCCCCGTGGCTGACCTCCCGCTTGACCTCGACCCCGCGCTCGCCGAGCGCCTGGCCCGCGCCCTCGACGTGGAGGGCAAGATCCCGACGGCGCTCGAGGCGCTCGGTCCGGTCGCGGGCCGCGACGTCGTGGTCGTGGACGTGCCGCCCGGGATCCGCACGGGTCAGCTCGAATCGCTCGGGGCGCGCGTGACCATCATCGCGTCCGATGGGGCGGCTGCATTCGATGCGCCCGACGCGTCGGCGGATGTCGTGATCGGCTTCTGGTCCTCGTTCCGACAAGGGACGGCGGACGAATCCGTCCCGGTCCGGCGATTGCTGCGCCCCGGCGGCCGACTGCTGATCGTGCACGACTATGGCCGCGATGACGTCTCGCGACTCCGCGGGGACCGGCCCGAATACGGAACGTGGAGCCGACGCGACGGCCCCTTCCTGGTCGGCGGCTTCAAGGTCCGGGTCATCCACTGCTGGTGGACCTTCGACAGCCTGGACGAGATGCGCGCCTTCCTGTCCGACGCGTTCGGCCCGGGCGCGAACGAGGTCGCGGCGTCGTTGAACCGGCCTCGGCTCTCCTACAACGTGGCCGTCTACCACCGTGGCTTCGACGAGGAGGCGGTCGCTTGAGCGCTCGAGAACCTGCGCGGCGCGGCGGCCGCATCTCGGCCGGGGCCGTGTTCTTGGTGATCGCGCTGGTCGGCTCCGTCGCCTATGTCCTGTTCGCCGTGACGGTCCGGGACGCCTCCCAGATGCCGATGCTCGCGTCTGCCACCGTCGTGCTGGGGCTCGTGTTCCTGGCCCTGTCGCTCTACTGCCTGCGCTCGACGTGGCGAGCGGGGACGCAGGGACGCGGCGGTCGGGCGCTGCTCGTCGCGATCATCGGCGGGCTGTCCGCGATCGCGGCGGCCGGGGCGCTCGCTGGAGCGTTCATCATGTTCTCGCTCGCCAGCGGGCCCGCCTGAGGCCCTCTGCTAGACTCGCCCGGGTCCGGCGCCCCCATCGTCTAGAGGCCTAGGACGCCACCCTTTCAAGGTGGAGATCAGGGGTTCGAATCCCCTTGGGGGTACCACGTCCTGCTACCATCGCCGCCGATGGAGATCATGGGCATCCAGATCCGGACGATCGTGCAGGACAACGTCGCGCGTCGCTGCGATGGCTGCCACGGGGTCATCGACGGCACGCCGTGGCGGATCAACCTGCTGGACATCGTGGCCGCGGAGAAGCCCGTCGGTTGGGCCGAGCGGCCGATGATCAATCCCGGCCCATTCCAGTTCGACGGCGATCCCGCCTGCGTCCGCAGCTGGATGGCCGGCAAGGGCTACCTGTTCTGCCGGCGCAGCGAGGTCCGCGAGATCATGCGCCCGATCTCCATCCCGGCCGATCGCCTGGGCCTGTGCGACGGCATCCACCGGGACGACCACGAGTTCATCCCCGCCTGAACCGCGGGTGCGGCCCTGGCCGGCCACGCCGGGCCGGTCACGCCCGGCCCGTGTTGACAGCGCCGCAGCGGGCTGCCTATCCTGCGCTCGCCCGGGCGAACATCTGGTACCCAGATTTACCCAGGTTCGCCATGTCGACGGGCTGCCAGTCGTCTCCCCCCCACGGTCGGCAGTCCGTCGGCGCCCCTCCGCCGCGAGCCGTGAGAGGCCCTCGTGCCCGACCTCGCCACCAGATCCGAACAGCGCCCGCGGCGAGCTCCCGCGGCCTCGCCAAGATGGCTCTCCCTTGGGCCTGCGAGCAGGCTCCTGGGCGTGGATCCCGACACGTTGCGCCGATGGGCCGATGACGGACGGGTGCAGTCGTGGACCACGCCGGGCGGACATCGCCGGTTCGAACCAGCTTCCCTGGCGGGCCTGGCCGCAGACCGGCGGCACGGTGGGCCTCGACCGCTGGCCGCCATGGGGGCCTCCAGCGCCCGCCTGAACCGGGTCTACCGCCGGCATTACGCGTCCGACGAAGCTCGCCCCGCGACCTCGCCCGGCGAGGACGAAGGCGCCCGTGAAGCGCATCGCCAGGCCGGCCGGCGATTGATCGAGACGCTCCTCGCCTTCCTCGATCAGGACGCCGCCGATGCGATCGGCCGTCGCGACCTCGAATCCGAGGCAAACCGGATCGTCGATGAACAGGCGGCCCGCCTGGCGGCCTCGGGCACCGGCCTGACGGAAGCGGTCGCCGGGTTCGTGACCAGCCGCCAGCCGTTCCTGGCCGAGATCGCCGGTCTCGGTCGGCGTCGGTCGCTCGATGCGGCGCCGTTGGCGACGCTGTATGCGGACGCTTCGGCGCTGCTGGATCGATTGCTCCTGCGCTTCGTCGCCGCCCACCAGCGAGCCGGCGGCTGAGCGATCGATGGACCTGACCGTGATCCTCCCTGCCGTGACGTCGCTGATGGCCCTTGCCTTCAGCCTGGCCCTGTTCGACCAGTGGCGCGAACGCCGGGGCGGGTTCCAGTTGATCTGGGCGCTTGGCATGGCCTTCTACGGCATCGCGGCCGGGTGCGAGGCGCTCGCCGGAGTCAACGGTTGGAACGAGACCTTGTACCGAACGTGGTACCTGACGGGCGCGGTCTGGACGGCCGGCTGGTTGGGCCTCGGCACGGCCTTCCTGCTGGGTCGGACGCGGTTCGGCTACACGTTCGCGTTCTGCCTGCTGATCGCCGGAGTCTTCACCCTGCTGACGCAGCGTCGGTTCGACTATCCGGGCGCGGGATCCGCGCCGATCCTGTACCTCATCGCCTCGATCGTGCTGGCGCTGGCCATCGCGGTCGAGACGTACTTCCAGAACGAGCGCTGGCCGATGCTCGCCGCAGGTGCGGTCATCGGCGCCACCGCGTTGTCCGCAGTCCTGATGCTGACGGTCGCCCTGCCCGCTCCCGGGTACGCGCTGGATCCGCGGACCGGCATCCCGGTCGGCGACCTGTTCCCGGGCACGATCCGGTTGCTGACGCCGTTCCTCAACATCACGGGAGCCTTTGCGCTCATCCTCGGGGCCGTGTTCAGTACCTACATGTTCATGCCCAAGAAGCGCGTCCTGCCGTACTCGCTGGACCCGAACCAGCCGGGTGACCAGTTCGTGTTCAACCTGCTGATCGCGCCCGTGGCCATCGCGGTCAACCTCGTCGCGTCGCTGCCGGCCACGGTCCAGGCGCTGGTCACGGGCCGGATCCACAGCCGGGTGCCGGCGACGATCCTGATCGCCATCGGTGCCTTCATCCCGACGATCACGGACAGTCTCAACCGCTTCGGCTCCACGGAACTGTTCCAGTGGGGCAAGTTCCTGGGAGTCGTCTTCCTGTTCGCGGGCTTCCTCGTCTCGATCGAAGTCTTCCGCGAGATCCGGATCCCGTTCACGGGCCTGCGCCTGACCAGGCCGCGCCGCGAGCCGCCACCCTCGGCGAAGGTGGCCTGATCGGAGTGTCGCGCGCCCATCTCGGCGTCCGGCACTACCATGCCCTCGTGCCTGCTCTCGCCCGCGCGGTCCCCAGGCCCGCGGCCCCTGGTCTCAGCACGGGATTCATCGTCGTGCTTGGTTCGGCCGCCCTGTTCGGGATGCTCGGCCCGTTGTCCCGGTTCGCCTACGAGCAGGGTATGGAGCCGGCATCGTTCGTGGCCTGGCGGGCGCTGATCGGCCTGATCGGGATCGGCCTCGTCGTGGCCTGGCGGGTCCGCCGGGGGACTGCGCGCCTGGTCCGTCCGCGCGAGCTGACGCCGCGGACGCGGGCCACGCTGCTCCTCGCCGCGGCCATGGGGTTCCTGCTCAACCTGTGCATGTTCGTGGCGTTCGACCGGATCACCGTGGCCCTGGCGCTCCTCGGCTTCTACACCTACCCGGCCCTCGTGGCCGTGGTCAACGTGGCGCTCGGGCGCGAGCGGATGGACGGGACTCGCGCCGCGGCCCTCCTCCTGGCCCTTGCAGGCATGGTCGCGGTGGTCGCGTCGCAGCTCGATCCGGCCGGTGGGATCCGCCTCGACGCGCTCGGGTTCGGCCTGGCGCTCGGGGCCGCCCTCAGCCAGACGGTCTTCGTGGTCATCAGCCGCGATGGTTACCGCGAGGTCCCCACGGAACAGGTCATGGCGGTCGTCCTCCTGGTCACGGTCATCGGCGCCACGGGGATGGCCATCGCGGGCGGCGCCGGGACCTCCCTCGGCCAGCCGGTCCGGGATCCGGGCGTCCTGCCCTTGCTCCTGTTCACCGGCATCTTCACGGCCGCGATCCCGTCCCTCGGCTTCCTGGCCGGGATCCGATCCATCGGCGGGACGCAGGCAGGCATCCTGATGCTGTTCGAGCCTGTCGTCGGCGTGGCGCTCGCGGCCTGGCTGCTGGGCGAAGCGCTGGTGCCGATCCAGGCCCTCGGTGCAGTCGCCATCCTCGCGGCGGCCCTGCTCCTGCAGCGCGACCGGCGACCGGTCGTCGTAC
>JACCVB010000083.1 GCA_013698385.1 Chloroflexota bacterium | reverse complement strand
TTCCCAGTGTCCTGGGATCGCGCGATCCTCGACCTCGGCGGGCCGTTCCCGGATGGAGACGGCCTCACGGATCTGCGACCGCCACTGGCCAGTCACAGTGTTGTGCACGCAGCGACGGATCGGACGTTTGCTGCGCAGGTGCTTCTGCAGATCTTTAGCCAACACCCCGCGGGACTGGATGAACAGGGACTTGTAGATCGTCTCGTGGCTCACGCGCATCGCCGAACCCGCCGGGTGGTGTTTGGCCAAGTAGCCAGCGATCTGATCAGGCGACCAGTCCTCGGCGAGCCTGTCCGACACGAAGGCCTGCAGCTGCGGCCGCTGGGCAAGCAGACACAGCTTGGGGCGACGCGCTCGCCGCCAGGCACGGTCGTCGGCATCGACAGCACGGTAGCGCCGAGATCCCTTGTTCTTGCCCACCTCCCGCGTAATCGTCGACGCTGCCCTATCGAGGCGCCGCGCGATCGAACGCGCGGACTCGCCACGAGCCAGACCGCGTGAGATCTCCTCGCGCTCAGCCAGGCTCAGCGCCCCGGGCCGCCGGCGTTGCGGAGCCTGATAGATCCCGCCGTAGGGCAACAGGATCGAGAAGATCGACCCCGGCGGTGACCCCACCTCGCGGGAGATCTCACTGATCGACTGCCCGACCCTCCACATCTCCCAGACAAGCTGACGCCGGTCCGACAGCAACCCCGGCCTTCCGATCTTGGCCATGCCACACCTCCGAGCGAATCATCGAGGGTGTTGCACTGACCCCTTGACTCCAAGGCCGCCTTTTTCAGGATCTCCCGCTCCACCCGAAGCTTGGCGTTCTCTCGGCGCAACTTGGTCAGCTCGGCCCGCTCCGCGGCTGTCAATGGCAACAGGCCTGTCGCGTCGGGGACACCCCGCTCGGCCTGGTCAGCCTTGACCCAGTTGCCCAACGTGGTGTCGTTGATCCCCAGCTCTCGAGCAACCGCCGCGACGGTCTTGTCGGAAGCCCGGACCAGCTCAACAGCCTGCTCACGAAACTCTGGCGGGTACTTGCTCGGACGGGCCATCAGAGGCCGACTTCCTGTGGGCTACGCCCAACATGAAGGTGTCCACCGAACCGGGTCAACTCCAAAGGGTTTGAGAAATCGGCCTTCGGCTGGGCTTTGGTATCGTGCGACCAGAGGTCGCCCGGGTCCTCCCGCTGTGGCCTCGGGCGCGACCGCAACCGGGAGCAGGATGCTTCGGCTCGGTACACCAGGAGGAACCCGTGACCGTCGACACCCACGACATGCTGTTGATTCACCGCATGCTGCGCCGCGAGCTTGGCCAACTCCCGGACTTGATCCGCTCGGCGTCCGGCGACCCGGCCAGAGCCAAGCGCCTCGCGGGGCACACGGGCGAGATGCTCGATCTCCTCCACCATCACCACACCGGCGAGGACGAGTTGCTGTGGCCGGTGCTCCGACCCCGGGTCACGCTCGAGGGCGAGCTGATCGACCGGATGGAGTCCCAGCACGAGCAGATTGCGGCGGCCGCCGCCGCCGCCCAGGCCGATCTGCCGACCTGGGCGCGAACCGCTGACCCTGAGGTCGGCGAGCGAATGGCCGGCGTGATCGAGCAAGCGGCCGTCGTGCTGACCGAACACTTGGCCGAGGAGGAGTCGTTGATCCTCCCGCTCGTCTCCGAGCACTTTTCCCAGGCCGAGTGGGACGCCCTGGGCGAGCACGGTCTCGCTGCGATCCCGGGGAGGCGGCGCCTGGTGATCCTTGCCCACATCCTCGAGGAGGCCGACGCCGATGAGCGACGCCGGTTCCTCAAGATTGTCCCGCCGCCGGCGCGCGTCGCCTACCGGGTCGTCGGACGGCGTCAGCATGCCCGCGAGGCCCGCCTCATCCGCCGCTGAGGACCCGCACCGTCGCAAGCAGAACCGGGTGGAGCTGGCCCGCCCAGGTCGCGGTCGCTGTTAGGTGACGGTGATTTTCTTAATGTCTCGTAATCACGAGGTGACCTGATGCGCGCGGCGGAGCTACTTGAGCGCTGCCCGCACGACCAGTGCGAGGCCGATATTGCGACCCGGCGTCCGAGTGATGAATCAGCTCGCCGGCGATCCTCGGGTGGCCCTCCCGGTCACGTTGCCACAGTGCCATCCGCAACGGGATCATCACCAGATCGGTGTGCTTGGTCGTGGCGGCATGCCAGGCCACGATCCGTTAGGCGACCACGGCCTCGTCCGTCAGGGGCTTG
>JACCVB010000057.1 GCA_013698385.1 Chloroflexota bacterium | reverse complement strand
GCTGGGCGCACCCGCCCCAGACGGACGACGCCGTCCAGGAACGCGTCGCGGAGGCCCTCGTCGGGATCATCGATCTCGACACCCTGGTCATCGTCCTGGACCATTTCAAGGCACTTCCCCGCGACACCCGGATCATCGAGATCGAGCCGCGTGACGAGGATTGGGGCGAAACATTGAGCCCGCCGGTGGGCGCGATCCTGGATGAGGTGGAGCGCCTGCTGCGGCGTCGGGTCGAGGAGGTGCTGGGATGACGTCGGCCTCTGCCGGTCGGGACGCGCTCGAGGGCCTTTACTGGCGGACTGAGATCCTCCAGGCGATGTTCTGGATGCGCGGTGAGGGGCTGGCGACGGACGCCGATCCGCTCGAACTCGCGCGCTTCCTCGCCACCGAACCAGCGGTCATCCACGGTCAACTGGAGCGATTGCGCGACGATGGCTATGTCGAGCGGACGCCGGGTCGACTGGCCCGCTACCTCCTCACCGACCTTGGAGCGTCCGAAGGCGCCCGAAGTTTCCGTGACGAGTTCGAGGGGTTCACACGCGCCGGACACGGCGAGTGCGGCCCGGGCTGTTGGTGCCAGGACCCCAAGCACTCGCTCGACGCCTGTAACGGCCGACCGGAGCTCGCGCGTGGAGCCTGATTCGTTGCCGCCCGGCCTTGACCAGGATCTCACGAGCGGCTCCGGTGACGACCTTCCGCCCGAACTGGCCGCCGAGCTCGATCGTCTCCAGGAACTGATCGCCGGCTTCGAGGCGGAGACCGATGAGGCGCTCCAGGCGCGTGTGTTCGGCCTGCTGCAGTCGATCGACCATATCCATCGCGCCGGTCTTCGCCGGCTGGGCGAGCTGCTCAAGGTCGCCGGCCTGCAGGCTCGGGCCATCGACGATCCCGAGGTCAAGCTTCTGTTCGACCTGTACGACCTGGGCGAAGGTGGCGAGAAGCAGCGCGCGGAGGCCGTCCTTGCCACGGTCACCCCGTACATCGAGTCCCACGGCGGCAAGTTGACGGTCCTCGACGCAGTGGACGGCATCGTGACCCTGGAATTGTCCGGAGCGTGTTCCGGGTGCCAGGGATCCAGCGCCACGCTTCGTCACCTCGTGGAGGGGGCGCTGCGGGATGGACTGCCTGACCTCGTCAGGATGGAGGTCGTCGAGGCTGCGGCCGGTGGACACGCGGCCGGTGGACATGACCATGGGCATGGGGCGCTCCCGGCGGCTCCGCCAGGGTTCATCCCGCTCGAGAGTCTGCGCCCACGGCGTCCCGGTCTGACCTGGCAACCCGTCCTCCGGGCCGTGGACGTCTCGCTCGGCACGGTGCGCGTGGTGACGCTTGATGGCGCTCGGATCCTCGTGGCCAACGTCGAGGGTGAGCACTATGCCTACCAGGATAGCTGCCCGGGCAGCCCCCTGACGCTGGCGGAGGCGAGTGTCGAAGGAACCACCCTGGGCTGCCCATGGCATGCCTGCCGGTTCGATCTGCGCGGTGGGCGGCGACTCGACGGGGGCGACGGGCCCGGACTCGTCGTCGTGCCGCTCGCCGTGGTCGACGGCGAGATCCGGATCGGTACCCTGGCCCCGGTCGCCGCGTGACGGGTCGGATCCTGGTGGCCTGTGTCGGCAATCTCCTGCGCCACGACGACGGTTTCGGGGTCGCGGTGGCCCGAGAGCTCGAACGCCGGGGTCTGCCGGAAGGCGTCGATCTCATCGAGACCGGGATCGGCGGGATGAGCGTCGTGCAGCAACTGATGGACGGGTACGAGGCGCTCATCGTGGTCGATGCCGTCGATCGTGAAGCCCTCGCCGGGACGCTCTGGGTATTGACGCCGGAGGTCGATGACCCTGCGTCCATCGAGCGCGACGAGTGGCGAACGCTCTTCCAGAACCTCCACCTGGCCGAGCCCCATCGGATCTTGTTGATGGCCCGCTCGCTCGGTGCGCTGCCGCCCATCGTCCGCATCGTGGGTTGCCAACCGGCCGACATCGACACGATGGACGAGCAGCTCAGCCCGCCTGTCGCAGCCGCTGTCCCAGTCGCAGCCGATCGCATCGCGGCCATGGTCGATGCGTTCGCGGGCCTGTTGGCGACGGGCCGGTAGCCGCCGATGTGTGTCGGCCTGCCGGGTCAGATCGTCGAGGTCATCCCGGACCGCCCGATGTTGGCCCGGGTCTCCGTCCAGGGGGTGACCCGCGTCGTCAATCTGGGCATGCTCGATGGTCCGCCACCGGGGCCCGGGGAGTGGGTCCTGATCCTGCTCGGTGTGGCGCTGGAGCGGATGACCGAGTCCGAGGCGACCGAAGCGCTGCGCGTGCTCGAAGCGTTCGGGTCCGCCACGGGTGGCGACCTGTTCCCGGAGCTCGAGGCGCTGGTCGCGGCGGCTCGGACAGGCCCTGCGGGGTAGTACCACCGGGCGATCCGCGGACACGCCCGCGATCGCCCGCTGAACTGAAGATGCGGTCCATGTAGGTCGGAGAGACAGAGGGAGTCAGATGGAGATCCTGTTCGTCATCGTGGTCATCGTCGTTGTCGCCGTCGCGTTGCCGATTGCCGACGCGTTCGCCGGGATGCGTTTCGAGGATGACCCCTTCGCGCCGGCGGGTTACGGCGAGGCACCCGCGTGAACCCGTTCACGGATTCCGCGACGCCGCTGATCGGCATCCCGGATGCCCTGCCGCCCCTCCCGGAGGACGGACGC
>JACCVB010000048.1 GCA_013698385.1 Chloroflexota bacterium | reverse complement strand
GATCTGCGTGGCCACGGCCTGTCCGATGCGCCGACCGACGACGGGGCGTACGCCCTGGACGTCCTCGCCCGCGATGTCGTCGCCGTCGCGGAAGGCTCCGGGTTGCTGCGCTCGCCCGCCGATCGGGTCGTCCTGGCCGGGCATGGGTTCGGGGCGATCATGGCCGCGGCGGCCGCGGTCGAGCTCGCGGATCGGAGCGTCGGGCTCGTGCTCGTCGATGGTGGTTGGGAGTCGATCGAGGTCAGCTCCGGGCTTGACGTGGATGAGTTCCTGCGCGGTCTCGACGAGCCGCCCGAGGTGATGCGGTCCATGGCCGCGTTCCTCGCCGACCGGGCGGGCTTCGATGCGGCGAGCTGGGATGCGGATCAGGAACGAGCGGCCCGGGCGACCGTCGTCGAGACGCATGCCGGGCGGGTCGTCCCGGCGACCCGGCCGCATGCGTTGGAAGCCTCCGTCCGGACCATGTTCGACTACGACCCCTTGACCGTCCTGCCGCGCGTGGGCGCGGGGGGTCGGATCGTGGCCCTCGTGTCCGGGGTGGAGGGCGACGGGTTCGGGGCCGGCGGCCGGTCAGGTGCCCTGGCGACGGTCGCAGCGGCGCGCGTCGCGGCCGATGAGACGTCCATCGAGACCGTCCGCTTTCCGTACGATGGGCACAACTTGATGCGCTACCGTCCGGCCGAGGTCAGCGCCGCGATCCTGCGCGTCACGCGACCGGCAGACACCGCCTGACGAGGTTCCGATGCAGGTCGTCTACACGCCGATCCACCTGGCCCACGATATCGACACGGAGACGTTCATGGGCGTGGGCGTGCCCGCCAACGAGGTCACCGAACGGGCAGAGCGGATCCGCGGCGCGCTCCTTGCGGACGGTGGGTTCACGCTCACCGCCCCGACCGAGCACGGCGAAGCGCCGGTCACCGCGGTCCACGATCCGGGGCTGGTGCGATTCCTGGAGGTGGCGTGGTCAGAGACGCGGGCCCAGAACATCCCGCGTGCGTTCCTGTCGGCGGACACGTATCCGAACCGCTCGATGTTCGAAGGGATGAGTGCCGAGGCGGTCGCGCGGCTCGTGCGGGAGCCCCGGCAGATCGGTGGTCGGGCCGGGTTCTGGGGTCTCGACTCTGCTGCGCCCCTGGTCGCCGGCACGTACGTGGCGGCGCGCGGGGCCGTGGACGTGGCGCTCACCGCGGTCGATCTGGTGCTTGGCGGGGCCGGGGTCGGGGCCGCGTACGGACTGTGCCGGCCGCCCGGCCATCACGCCGCGCGGTCGATGTACGGCGGGTACTGCTTCTTTAACAACGCGGCGATCGCGGCGCAGGCCATCGTGGACGCGACGGGTGAGCGGGTCGCGATCCTGGATGTCGACTATCACCACGGCAATGGGAGCCAGCAGATCTTCTGGCGTCGTGGCGATGTGCGCTACGTCTCCATCCACGCGGACCCCGATCGCCAGTACCCGTACTTCCTTGGCCGGGCGGACGAGACCGGGGAAGGGGAGGGAGCCGGGGAGAACCTGAACATCCCGTTGCGTGCGGGCGTGACGGATGACGAATACCTGGCCGCGGTGGATCGTGCCTGTGACGCGCTTGCGGCCGTGCCGGGGTCCGTGGTCGTCGTGTCACTCGGCTTCGACACGTACGGGCTGGATCCGATCGGCGACTTCGCGCTCACGACGGCCGTGTATCACGAGGTCGGTCGGCGCGTCGCCGGGCTGGGGCGGCGGCTGGTCATCCTCCAGGAGGGCGGCTACCACCGGCCGTCGCTCGGGGAGAATGCGCGGGCGTGGCTTCGGGGTGCTGAGGGTCGGGAGTTCGATCCCTTGCCGAGTGGCGGTTTCGGGGCGGGTGGGTCCGTTGTCGCATGACGGGTTGCCGTCGCGTGCACGGATCGGGTATCGCCGGGTCGGGTATCGCAAGGTCGGGTATCGCCGGGGTTCGCCGGCCGCGACCGGTTGGGCGTACCATCCCGGCCATGTCCAGCCAGACCGACCTGCCCAGCCACGTCCGCGCCATCGTCGATGAGATCGAATCGGAGATCGGCGAGCGTGACCTGCCGATCGACGACATCACGGGCTCGCGAAGCGAGACGAGCAACGACGGGCACGCGCGGCCCGGCGACGGCCGGGTCGAAGCGGCCGTGCGCGAGATCCTGCTCGAGATCGGTGAGGATCCCGACCGCCAGGGCCTGGAGCGGACGCCGGAACGCGTCCATCGCATGTACACGGAGTTGACCGCCGGCTACCACGTCGACCCCGAGCGGCTGATCAACGGCGCGATCTTCGATGTCGCCTACAGCGAGATGGTCATCGTCAAGGACATCCCGTTCTATTCGCTGTGTGAGCACCACCTGTTGCCATTCTTCGGGACCGCGGCGGTCGCGTATATCCCGCGCGGCAGAGTCATCGGGTTATCCAAGATCCCTCGGATCGTGGAGATGTACGCACGGCGGCTCCAGGTCCAGGAGCGGCTGACCCAGCAGATCGCCGAGTTCCTCCAGGAGCGCCTTGCGCCGCAGGGTGTCGGCGTGGTCATGGAGGCGACCCACCTGTGTGCCGCGATGCGCGGCGTCCGCAAGCCCGGCACGATCATGACCACCTCGTCCGTGCTCGGCCTGTTCCGGACCCGGGATCGAACCCGCTCGGAGTTCCTGGATCACCTCGCGCGCTCGGCGCCGCGCGCCTGAGCCGACGGCGCCTTCAGCGAAGGGCGCCAAACAGCGTTGCCAGCAGCGCGAAGATGAACACCACGAACCCGGCCAGCATGATCCCGGATGCCACGAGGGACCCGGGGCCGGCGACGAGGCCCGTGAGCATGATCATCACGGCGACGAGTGCGATGGCCGGGATGACCGACGAGGGTCGCGCAGACGGGGCCGCCGTGGGCGGTCGATGGTCGGGCCAGGCGCCCAGGGGATCGATCTCCGGGATCTTGGCGCGTGGCGCGTGGCTCTCGCGCACGCCTCGGGCCTGATCGTATCGAGCCCGCCGGTCCGAGTCGGTCAACCAGTCTCGGGCGACGTTGAGGCGCTGCATCCGGCGGGTGGCCCCGGATGGGTCCGGACTCGTGTCCGGGTGTTCGCGCTTGGCGGCGGCACGGAAGGCCGTCTCGATCGCGGCCACGGTCGCGCCGCTCGATACGCCCAGGATCCCGTACAGATCGAACTGCGGGACATCGTCCACGTTCGCCTCCCTCGGTCGCTGGCTATGATGCCCGCATGACCGACCGGCCGCTCAAGGTGCTCATCGCGAAGCCGGGCCTCGATGGCCACGATCGCGGCGCCAAGGTCCTCGCCCGTGGCCTGCGCGACGAGGGCTTCGAGGTGGTCTACACGGGACTTCGTCAGACGCCCGAGATGGTCGCCACGGCCGCTCTCCAGGAGGACGTCGACGTGGTCGGCCTGTCCATCCTGTCCGGCGCGCACATGACCCTCGTGCCGCGGATCACGAAGCTGCTCCAGGAGCAGGGCATGAGCGACGTCCTGGTGACGGTCGGCGGGATCATCCCCGACGTGGACGTGCCGGTCCTGCGCGA
>JACCVB010000025.1 GCA_013698385.1 Chloroflexota bacterium | reverse complement strand
GCCTCGAAGGCCGGCACGCGCGCCTTCAGGACGCGGACCCAGCCGACCTCCCGGCGAGCCCGCTCCGGCGTCAGGTCATCGCTGCCGACGACGCGCGCCGTCGGGAAGAGCGCTCGATGAAGGTCATGCAGCGATGCCACGTCGCTGCGGAGCCTAGTCCGGTCGGCGAGCCGCGACGAGGTCTTCCAGCACGCGCCCGAATTCGCGCTCGACATCGACGTAGCGATCCGAGCGCCAGACCAGCGCGAGCGCCCCATCCGGCGCGATCCGACCCCACACTCGCCGTCGCGGCAGATAGAACGTGATCGTGATCCCCGAGATGAGCAGCAAGAAGGCGAGCCAGATGATGCCCTGGCCCGGATCGCGCTTCGCGATCAGGAGCGTGTACTGGCTGAACTCCGTCAGGCCGATGGACAGGCCCAGGCCATCGGAGACCTTGGTCTCGCCGCGGATCAACGTCAGCGCATCCGAGTTGCGCACGAGCGGGCTGCCATCGGGCTTCTTGCCGATGACCTGATACGGAACGACGAGGACGATCCCGCGACCAACCTCGTCCTTGCTCAGGACGAGGTTGAGCCCGAGATCGCGGCCCGGGACGGCCATCGACGTGTATGGCAGGCCATCGACCGCGTCGGTCAACGGCACGGCCGCGTCCCACAACGGCTTGCCGTCCAGATCGCGGATGACGAGGTGGGGCGCCGCGCCGAACCCATTCTGGTGGAACGTGTAGCCACCCACCGCGAGCGGATCGTTGACCCGGATGAGCTTGCGGGCGATCTCCTGGCCATCCCGGTAGACCGCCAGATCCGTGGTGAAGTCGGTCGGCCGGCCGGTCTCGAACCCGGGCGCATCGAACGCCAGATTCTTGACCAGCATCAGGCCCGGAGTGCCGATCGGCTGGACCGTGAGCGACTCACCTTCCGGCACGACCAGACCCTGCTCGTCGCCGAAACGCGACGTGACGGCACCGGCGAGGAGGAACAGGATGAGCCCCGAGTGGGTGAGCAGGGTGGCCATCTTCGTGTACTGGTGGCGATCCCCGTAGATGTGGATGGACCCATCGTCGGGCGTGTCCTGTCGAACGCGGAAGCCACGCCGCGCGAAGGTTCGGGCGACATCCGTGGCGGTCACGCCGGTCATCGCGGCCCGGTCGGGCAATCGCGGGTCGTAGTAGGGCTCCTGCTGGACCACCCGCACGTCCCTGACCCCGCGCCACAGCTTTGGCGTCCGGTCCAGGGTGCAGATGACGATGGAACACACGAGTACCAGGAGGCCGAAGCTGAACCACGGCGAGCGAAAGACGGCGAAGGCGCCGAGCCGCTCCAGCGTGGCGACCGCGGCCGTGCCGATCGCCGGGTCGTACCGGACGTGGAGACCATCCATGGCGGCCGCATAGTCGCCTGCCGAGCGGAACGCGAAGTCGGGAAGCTGCTTGAGGGTCATCCCGACCGCGGCGAGCACTGCCAAAGTGATGATCTGGATCACCGCGAAATCGACCGAGGTGAACAGGCCCCACAGCCCGCGACCGGCGCGTGCCAGTCGATTCGTGGGAGGGCCGCTGGTCGTGGCCGCCTGGAGGACGGCCGGTGTCGCGATGACCAGCCCCTAGACGCCGAGCGCCGCGGATGCGAGTCGGCTGGACTCGGTCAGGCCGAACTCGAGATCGGCCTGCAGGTCCTCGAAGTCCTCGAGGCCGACCGAGATGCGCAGGAGCCCCGGGGTGATCCCGGCTTCGTAAAGCTCTGATTCGGACAGCTGTCGCTGCGACGTGGAAGGTGGGTGGACGACGATCGTGTGGACGCTCCCGAGGGACGCGGTCAGTTCCGTCACGCGCAGCGAGTCGATGACGGCTCGGCCGGCTTCGCGACCGCCGGCGACGTCGATCGCAAGCATCCCTCCGGCCACGCCGGACCGGAACTGGCGCATGGCCACCGCCCGCTGGGGATGGCTGGCCAGGCCCGGATAGAGGACTCGCTGCACGCCCGCGTGGCCCTCCAGCCAGGTCGCCAGGGCCAACGCCGTCGCGGCATGGCGCTCCATCCGGATGGCCAGGGTCAGGATGCCGCGCAGGACCAGGAAGGCATCGAACGGACCAACCGTCGCGCCGGTGTCGATCTGGACCCGCTCGACCTTCGCGATGAGCTCCTCGCGGCCGGCGACGACACCCGCGATCACGTCGCTGTGGCCGCCCAGGAACTTCGTGGCCGATTCGACGACCAGGTCCGCGCCGAGATCCAGGGGCCGGCACACGTACGGCGAGGCGAATGTGTTATCCACGATGTACGTCGCCCCGTGCTCATGGGCCAGTGTGGCGAGCCTCGCGTGATCGGACACGAAGGTCGTGGGATTCGCGATCGTCTCCGCGTACAGGACCCGGGTCGGGTGCGCGGCCAGGGCCTCCGTGACCGCCGCGGGATCCGTCGCGTCGACGAAGGCCACCTCCACCCCGAAACCCGCGAACGTGTGAAGCAGCTGCGCGCGAGTGGAGCCGTAGATGGCCAGCGGGGCAAGGACCCGGTCGCCCGCCCGGAGCTGGGACGCGAGGGCCGCATGGATGGCGCCCATCCCGGACGCGAGGGCCAGGCCCCGCTCGCCGCCGGCCAACTCGGCGTAGGCGTCGCCGAGCGCGTTCGTCGTCGGGTTCGAGATCCGGCTGTAGGCGTAACCCGAGCGTGGCTCGCCAGCCACATCGCCCAGTTCCTGGGCATCGTGCGAGGCGAATGTAGCGGTCTGGTAGATCGGCACACTGGTCGGCCGTTGATCCACTCGTGGCGTCCGTGAGGCGGCCCGGATGGCCCGGGTGGAGAACCCGCGCACGGGTTCGTTGCGGTCGTCGTTCACGGGACGGATGCTACACCGGCATCCCGCTTCGCTCGGTCCCGCGTGCGCCGGACGGCGGACACGCGGTTCTTGCCCGATCGCTTGGACGTGTACATGGCGCCATCGGCGCTGATCATCAGGGCGTCTGCCGTCAGGCCGTCCTCGGGATAGCTGACGACGCCCACGGATAGCGAAGGCCGCACCTCAGCGGCATCCCCATCGAGGGCGATCTCCCCGACACCGACCCGGATCTTCTCGGCCAGGACGTACGCGCCGGTCGGGTCCGTCTCGGGCAGGAGGACGACGAATTCATCACCGCCGTAGCGGGCCGCGGTGTCGATCCGGCGGACGCCGTCACCGATCACCTCGCCGACACCGCGCAGGACGCGGTCGCCATGGAAATGGCCGAATCGATCGTTGATCGCCTTGAGCTCGTCCAGATCCATCATCAGCAGGCAGAAGCCGCGGCCCGAGCGGGCGCTCCGGGCGATCTCGCGCTCCAGGGCAGCAAACAGGAAGGCCCGGTTGAAGAGTGAGGTCAGCGGGTCCACCGTGGACAGCCGGATCGCGGCGTCGCGCGAGCGACGCTGTTCGCGGGCGATGACCATGGCCGCATAGGCGAGCAGCAGCATCGCGACGAGGTTGGTGCCGACGACGGCGGTCGCCAACGGGCCGACGCCGCCCGGCGGCGTCCCGACGACGACGGCCAGCACGTACCCGACACTGGCCGCCGCGACCAGACCCACGGTGATCGGTGGCGACACGACGAGGGCCGCACCACCCACGATCAGCGGGTAGATGAAGAAGAACGGGCTCTCGACCCCCCCGGTCAGGGCCACCAGGAGCGTGGCCACGGTGATCGCCACGGAACC
>JACCVB010000021.1 GCA_013698385.1 Chloroflexota bacterium | reverse complement strand
CCACGCGGTCCGCCGTCGCCGGTGGACAGGCGTTGCTCGTCTCGCCCTATCACCCGCTGGCAGCCTTCAGTGCGGGCGCCGCGATGGGACGGAACAAGTTGATCTATGCGCTGTCGGACGTCGCGGTCGTGGTCAGCAGCGCGGAGGGTTCCGGTGGCACGTGGACGGGCGCCCTGGAGGCCCTGAAGGGCGGCTGGGTCCCCGTATTCGTGCGTGAGGGAGTTGGCGCGCCGGACGGGAATCGCGCCCTGGTCTCGTTGGGCGGGCACCCTCTGCCGGACGAACTCGTACCGGAAACGGTCACCGCGACCGACCTGCTGGCCCTCGCCCCTCCGCTATCGCCAGCCCCGGAGCCGGCACCTGCCAACGATCAGACGCGACTCTTCGATTGACCGACCGGCCGGGTCCGGCGTCGGAACCGCGCCCGGTGAACCCCTATGCGATAGTACCGACGCTCAGCCTGGCTGGGCCTGGCACATCAAAGGAGAAAAGATGAACCGCTCGATCAGACTCACGGCCATCCTGGCCGTCCTGGCTCTCGCGATCGGGGCCTGTTCCACGTCCGGAGGCGCCTCGCCGTCGGCGGCAGCCAGCGCCGCCGTTCCATCGACCGCAGCCTCCCAGGCACCGTCGGAAGCGGCCTCCGAGGTAGCCTCCGCGGCACCGTCCGAGGCCGCCAGTCCGTCCAGTGCCGCGGCCAGCGTCGACCCCGAGTCGCTCCTGGGCACGGTGATGGCCTCCGGCAAGATCCGGATCTCGACGGACCCCAACTACAAGCCGTTCTCGTTCCTCAACCCGGATGGCACGTACGAAGGCTTCGACTCCGCGACCGCGGAGGAGACCGTCAAGCGGCTGAACGCCAAGCTCGGCACGAACATCGCGATCGACTGGCAGACTCCGGGCTGGGACCTCATCACGGCCGGTAGCTGGGGCGGTCGCTGGGACGTCTCCATCGGTTCGATGAGCGTGACCGTCGGTCGGGCCAAGGTCGTCGACTTCGCGGAGCCCTACTACTATGACTCGGGCGCCGTGGCAGTCCCCAAGGATTCGCCGATCAAGTCACTTGCAGAACTCGCCGGCAAGACCTTCTGCGTGGGTACCGCAACGACGTACGAGCAGTGGCTCAAGGGCACGCTCGAGATCGTCGATCCGAACATCCTGCCTGCGCCCGTGACGCCCGAGGACAACATCACGGCCCTGCCGACGGATAACGAATGCATCCAGGCCGTCGCGGCTGGACGCAAGTTCGACGCCATCGTGGCCAACGCGAACGGTCTTGCCGACGCGGTCAAGAGCGGGGCGCCCATCCGGGTCCTCGACGGTCCGCCCATCTTCACGGTGTCCGTCGCGTTCGCGCTCGACAAGAGCGGCCCGGACACGGCCTCCATGCTGGCCGTCCTCAACCCGATCGTGCAGGAGATGCACGCTGACGGCGCGCTCTCAGCGCTGTCCACGAAGTGGCTCGGCAAGGACGTGAGCCAGAAACCCAGCTGACAGCGCGCCTGTCGGCGCGTCGCTTGTGGAACAAGCGGTGAACCAGCAACTGGCGACGGACATCATGGATGCCCGTCGCCAGCGCGGCCGCGTCTGGCGGACGCAGTTCATGGTCATGTGGGGCGTCATCGTCGCTGCCCTCCTGGCATTCATCCTGGTCACGATCCGCTTGGACTCCGACTTCATCCAGAAGTGGTTGCCGTTCATCCTGACCGGCGTCCCGGTCACGATCTTCGTCGCCCTGATATCGATCTTCTTCGCGTCCATCCTGGCCACGCTTGGTGCTCTCGGGCGCGTGTCGCGCAGCCCGTACCTCAATGCGATCGCCAGCTTCTACGTATCCTTCTTCCGGGGCACCCCGCTCCTCCTGCAGATCCTGTTCATCTACCTCGCTCTGCCTCAGGCGGGCATCGTGCTGCCGGCGCTCCCGACCGGGATCGTCGCTCTCAGCCTCAACTACGGTGCCTACCTGACGGAGATCTTCCGTTCCGGCATCGAGGCCGTGCCGCACGGCCAGACGGAGGCTGCCCAGTCCCTGGGCATGAGCGACCGGACGACCTTCCGCCGGATCATCGTCCCCCAGGCGTTCCGGATCGTGACCCCAGCCATCGGCAATGACTTCGTCGCGATGCTCAAGGACTCGTCGCTGGTGTCCGTCGTTGGGGTCCAGGAGTTGCTGTGGCGGGCCCAGGCTGCCGGCCGACCCACGTTCCAGTCGATGCAGACGTTGCTCGTCGCGGCGCTCGTGTACTGGATCCTGACCATCGTCTTCTCCTTCTTCCAGAACCGCCTGGAGCGGAAGATGGCGACGGGCGATCGCACGCCGGAACGGAGCCGATGACCCTCCAGCACGTCGTGCACCCAGCCGAGATCCCGGGATCCCTCGTGGCGCCGGGTGCGCCGCCCATCCTCCAAGCGACGGCCATCGAGAAGTATTTCGGCACGGCGCGCGTCCTCCGCGGGTGCTCCATGACCGTATTCCCGGGCGAGACCGTCACCATCCTGGGCAGATCCGGCTCCGGCAAGAGCACGTTCCTGCGCTGTCTCAACTTCCTGGAGGAACCGAGCGCCGGCGTGGTCGAGATCAGCGGGGTCCGGGTCGAGGCAGACCCCCTCCGTCCACGACACGAGAAGGCATCGGCCCGCATCCGTCAGCTTCGACTTCACGCGGGGATGGTCTTCCAGGAGTTCAACCTGTTCCCCCACCTGAGCGTGCTCGGAAATCTCATCGAGGCGCCGATCCACGTCAAGCGTCTGCCGCGCAAGGAGGCGATCGAGCTCGCCGAGGGGTTCCTCGCCAAGGTCGGGCTGAGCGAGAAGCGGGACGAGTACCCGTCGCGCCTGTCCGGAGGCCAGCGCCAGCGCGTCGCGATCGCCCGGGCACTCACGATGGAGCCCGAGGTCCTGCTGTTCGACGAACCGACGTCGGCGTTGGACCCATCGCTCGTGGGCGAGGTCCTCAAGGTGATGGAGAGCCTGGCCCACGAAGGTCGGACGATGATCGTGGTCACCCACGAGATGGCCTTCGCCCGCGAGGCGGCCGATCGGGTCTATTTCATGAGCGACGGCGAATTCGTCGAGATCGGTCCCCCGCAGAACGTGATCTCGGATCCGCAGGACGAGCGGACCCAGGACTTCCTCGCCCGGTTCCTGCGCGCCTGAGTCCGGCGACCTCTGGCGGCAGGCTCGCGAGGTTGTTGTCAGCGCCCGTAAGGTGGTTCCCGTCCAGTGCAACCCGCGTGCCGTCCGATCTGCGCATCCTCGTTCGCAAGCACCACGCTCGTGCTTCCGCCGCTTCGAGTACCTGGTCTGGGGGCTGGGTCTCGCCGAAAGCCCGGTCCCTAGCGGTCACGGGCTTTGGCTGTCCTGAGGTCTGGACACAGGCTCGACGGTCTGGCGTTGGGTACCATGGGGGCAGCCCATGAGTGATGACCCCGCTTCGAGAGCGCCTGCCCCTGCGCCGGGTCGCGTTCCATCCGCGACCCATCGAATGGACCAGCCCGGTCGGATGATCCTTCGAATCGCGCGCGGGCATCTGCCGGACGGGACCGGCACAGCGGCCATCCTGGCTCTGCGCGAGCAGGTGTCGAAGGCGGGACGGGCAGTGGCGGGCCTGGAGACCGCGATCGTGGGCGTCGCTCGCGATGGTCCCGGGCAAGCGGTGCTCGCGACGGTCTGGTGGGATGTCGACTCCATGGTGCGCGCGACCGGCACGGACGACGAGGACCGGTTGCTCCCGAGCCTGCTGGGCATCCC
>JACCVB010000392.1 GCA_013698385.1 Chloroflexota bacterium | reverse complement strand
ACAGCGAGCGTAGTCTTCGGCGGCGAAGCGATCGTGCTGCGACTCCGCGATGACGTCCATCCGCCGGCCCTCCAGGGTCAGGTGGGTAGAGCATTCGAAGCCGCCGATGAAGAACGAGCCGAACAGTCGGGCAGGCCCGGCGGGCTGGGCGTCTCCGAGGGACGGACGGTCGTGCATGTCGTCCTCCAAGGGCGATGCGCTGTCGTCGTTGTCGCCCCTGTGCAAGGGGCGCAGGCGGGTGGCAGACGTGCGCGGACCGGTGGATCGGTCACCTTCGGTGCCGTACGAGGAGGGTAAGCGACAATGCGCGTCGGCATCATCGTGCCCCAGGGCTGGACGCAGGAATATGTCGGCGTCGAGCCCCGACAGGCATGGCAGCGGACCCGGTCAGTCGCGCGTCGCGCCGACGAACTGGGCTTCGAGTCCATCTGGCTGTTCGATCATTTCCATACGGTGCCGACCACGGTCGAGACGACCACGTTCGAGCTGTTCACGACGTTGAGTGCGCTGGCCACGGCGACCAGGCGAGTCCGACTCGGGCAGCTGGTCACCTGCGCCGGCTACCGCAATCCGGCGTTGTTGGCGAAGATGATCTCGACCCTTGACGTCATCAGCGATGGCCGAGTCGAACTCGGCCTGGGGGCCGGCTGGAAGGGCGACGAATGGGATGCCTACGGCTACGGGTTCCCGTCGCTGCGGATTCGCCAGGACATGCTCCAGGATGCGCTTGCGATCGTGACCCTGATGTGGGCGGCGGGTCGCGCCACGTATACCGGCGATGACGCTCGGGTGAGTGGCGCAGTGAACGAGCCGAAGCCGCTCCAAGTGGCGCATCCGCCGATCGTGGTCGGCGGCAATGGTCGCCAGCGGACCTGGCGGCTTGCGGCGCGCTACGCGGATGAGTTGAACCTGGACGCCGTCCCGCCCGAGGCTATGGCAGACGCGATGGCTGTCATTCGGTCGCGCTGCGAGGAGATCGACAGGGATCCGAACAGCCTGCGGGTCTCGGTCCATATCTGGTGGGAGCACCTTGATGGCGCTCCTTCTCGTGCGGCGCTGCTGGACGCATGTCGGAAAGCCGGCGTCGCCCGTGTCATGACCCTCGTGCGGGACGCCGCCCACGACCCCTGTTCTCGACCGATTCCGGGAGGACTGCGTGGAGGCAGGGATCGAATTCGACCCGGTGCGACGGACCTCGCAGGCATCCTGATCCGCGCGTCCGGGAGGCATGAGCGCGACCACCCAATTTGGCGAAGCGACTCGGGCCCAGTCGGTCGCGCCGTGGTCTTCGTGTCGCAGCCGACACCGCTCCACGAGGGTATTCGTTTGGGGGTGTCGCGCGCGGGAGCCCAGGAGCGGCGCCATCCGCCCGAATCAACGACCCGGCTCTGGGCGTCAGGCCGCCGACCGTCTGGCCTCGGCGATGCGGTCCGCTGCAGCCAGGGCCTGAGCGACGACCTGGTCCATGTTGTAGTACTTGTACGTCCCCAGGCGACCGGCGAAATGCACCCCGGGCGTTCGCGCGGCGAGTTCGAGGTAGCGCTCATACTGGGCCCGGTTCTCCGGACGCGGGATGGGGTAATAGGGATCGCCGTCGGCGCGCGGGAACTCGCGGACGATCGTGGTGGCCGGATGATCCTGGCCGGTCAGCTGCTTGAATTCCGTGATGCGGGTGAACGGCACGCTCTCGTCCGGGTAGTTCACGGTCGCCGCCGATTGAAACCGCTCGACGGGCAGCGTTTCGAACTCGAATCGCACCGATCGATACGGCAGCGAGCCGAACCGTCGATCGAAGTACGCATCGATCGGACCTGTGTAGACGACCTGGCCGAAGTCCAGATCGTCGCGGACGTCATGAAAGTCGACCCCGGTCCGGACCTCGATGCCGCGCTGAGACAGGAGGCGCTCGAACAGCCGCGTGTACCCGTCGGTCGGCATCGCCTGAAAGCGATCCGTGAAGTAACGGTCGTCGTCATTCGTCCGGGTGGGCACGCGCGCGGTGACCGATGCGTCCAGCGCGCTCGGGTCGAGTCCCCATTGCTTTCGCGTGTAGCCGCGAAAGAAGAGCTCGTACAGCTCCCTGCCGACACTCCGGACGACGACCTCTTCGGAGGTTCGCGGGGTCGGACCGGGCTCAGCACGCTCGTCGTAAAACCGTTGCAGGGCGGCCTCATCCGGGAGATTGACTCCGAAGAGGCGTTGAATGGTCGTCCGATTGATGGGGATCGGTACCAGGGCCCCCCTGACCGAGGCGAGGACGCGGTGCTCGTAGGGCCGCCACTCCGTGAATCGGGAGAGGTAGGCAAACACGTCCTGTGAGTTCGTGTGGAAGATGTGCGGCCCGTACCGATGGACGAGCAGGCCAGCCTCATCGTGTTCGTCGTACGTGTTGCCGGCGATATGCGAACGGCGATCAAGGACGAGGACACTCTTGCCATGCACCTTCGCAAGACGCTCGGCGATGACGCTGCCTGCGAAGCCTGCGCCGACAACAACGAAATCGTGACCCAAGGCTAGCTCCCCTTGCCCTGCGCTGGCGCAGTCGAAACGAGCTCCGTCCTGCCTGTTGAAGCGGTCGGCGCAACTTCGGGCGGCGCCGAGGACAGCCCTGGGGTCGTGCCATGGTGAGATCGCAGCTTCGAGCCGACGAGTCGCTGCTGTTCGGGTCGGACCACCTCGAGCTCGGCCATCACCTGGTTCATGGCCGACCAGGTGAGGTCCCACGATCGGCTGGCCAGAAAGTCGTCGACGGCCGACTGCTGAGGTCGCCTTCCGCGCAGAATTTGCTCGATCGCCGCGATCGTGTCGTCGACACGGTCGGCGATCGAGACCAGGCCATGTCGGCCGTAGGGGTCGACCACATCCCTGATGCTCGTTGAAACCACGGCGAGGCCGGCCGCCAGGTACTCGGGTGTCTTGGTCGGGCTGATGTAGCGGGTCGCATCGTTCCGCGCGAAGGGCATCCAGCCGATGTCCCAGCCTCCCAGATACGCCGGCAGCTCGCCATACCCCTTCAGCCCGAGCTGATGGATGTTGGTGGCAGTCGGCAGATCCTCGGGCGCGATCTTCGCGATCGGACCCAAGAGAATGATCTGCCAGCCCGGGCGGCCCTCGGCTACCCCTGTGATGAGCTCCAGGTCGAGACGCTCGTCGATGACGCCCGCGTACCCGATTCGTGGCCGTCCGATGTGGGCCTGGTCGGCGGGCTCATTGGCGGATGCTCGAGCCGGTTCGAAGTGCGGGACATCGACGCTGCTCGGAAAGCAGTAGCTATGGGCGTGTCGAGTCTGCATCCGCTCATGGAGGCTGGCACCACCGCAGAAGACAAGATCCGCCGCCTTGAGAAGCTCGTCCTCGAGCAGCAGCAGTTCCGGCGGCGCTCCGCGAAACCCCGCCAGATCGTCCATCGAGTCGTAGACCGTGAAGCCTGCTGCCAGGTGGCTGGTCCAGGGCAGAGCCATCGGGGTGTAGTACCAGAACAGGGGCTGCCGGATACGTTCGGATGCAACCAGGGAGTCCACCAGAGAGGCGAGCGCAGATGGCCGCTCGGCGGGCGACAGCGATTCCGGCAGCATGGGAGTCACGACAGTGACACCCTCGCGAGCGACGATCTCCAGCCTGGGCCGTCCGCGGGTCCCCCGCGGTTCCTCCACGAAGTACACGCGCCGATCTCGCGCGGCTCGGACCATCAGATGGTTCGGGCGCTGATAGACGAAGTCCCAACGCAGATGCGAGAAGCAGACAAGGTCGAGCGACACACGGCCTCCAGAGGCTTGACGATGAACGGCTGGGTCCCCGGCCCAGCTCGACCCCGCGGGCAGCCAGACGTCGGCCCAACACCGCCGCGTCCCGCAGGGCGCAGCCGTTATGGTCGTTAGAAGGCCGGCTCTAGTGGAAGG
>JACCVB010000157.1 GCA_013698385.1 Chloroflexota bacterium | reverse complement strand
CCGAGCGCCGCGAGTCAGAAGCCGAGCGCCGCGAGTCAGAAGCCGAGCGCCGCAAGGCGCGGCGCCATCCGCCGGGCCGCCCGCGCCCGATGGGAGATCGCGTGCTTCTCCGCCGGTGTCCAGAGACCCAGGGTCCGCCCGCCGGCGGGTTCCGAGGCCGGCTCGAAGATCGGGTCGTAGCCGAACCCGCCGGTTCCCCGCGGCGCCATAGCGATCCGGCCGCGACACGTGCCCCGCGCAAGCCGGATGTGGAGACCCCCTCGCGGTCCTCCGACGGCCGGGATGGCCAGCGCCAACGCGCACACGTAGCGCGCACCCCGCCGGTCAGGCGGCAGACCGTCGAGCGCGGCGAGCAGCTTGCGGTTGTTCTGCTCGTCGGTGGCGTCCTCCCCGGCGTAGCGCCTGGTACGGACACCCGGGCCGCCCTCGAGGGCATCGACCTCCAGCCCGGAATCGTCGGCGAGGGTCGGGAGGCCGGTCGCATGCACACCGAAACGGGCCTTGATCGCCGCGTTCGTCTCGAACGTGGCCCCGTCCTCGATGGGATCACCCGGCACGCCGAGTTCGTCGAGGGAGACGAGATCCCCGTGCTCCAGCTCCAGCAGTTCGCGGAGCTCGCGCAGCTTGTGCTCGGAACGGGTGGCGACGAGGAGTCGCGGGCGGCCCTTCGCCGCGCTCACCGCCGCGCTCACCGCCGGACCGTGGTGAGCACCTCGGCCTGGGCCTCGAACAGGCGCGCCAGGCCGGCGTCCGCGAGGTCGAGCATGGCGTTCGCGCTGGTCCGGTCAAAGGGCTTGCCTTCCGCCGTACCCTGGAGTTCGACGTACGTGCCCGCATCGGTGCCTACGACGTTGAAGTCGACCTCCGCGCGCGAGTCCTCCGAGTAGTCCAGGTCGAGGTACCCGAGGCCATCGACGATGCCGACCGAAACGGCCGCGACCTTGCCCACGAGCAGGCGCTCCATCCCGAACGTGATGAGAGCCGCGGCAAGCGCAACGTAGCCGCCCGTGATCGACGCCGTGCGCGTGCCGCCGTCGGCCTGGAGCACGTCGCAGTCGACCGTGATCGTCCGTTCACCCAGCCGACGGAGATCCACCACGCCGCGCAGCGATCGACCGATCAGTCGCTGGATCTCGTGCGTCCGCCCGCCGATCCGGCCCTTGGCCGACTCCCGGTCCGTGCGCTCCGCGGTGGCCCGCGGCAGCATCGAGTACTCCGCGGTGACCCAGCCCGTGCCCTTGCCGCGAAGATGGGGCGGGACGCGATCGGCGATCGTGGCCGCGCACAACACCTGGGTGTCCCCGAAGCGGACGAGGCACGAGCCCTCGGCCCATTTCTGGACACCGAGCTGGAAGCCGATCGGGCGCAGGTCAAGCGGGCCGCGGCCGTCGGCCCGGGCGCTGGGCGGTCGATTCCCGATGGTCATGACGTCATCCTCTCCTCGGCCTTGGCCACATCCCAGAGCGCATCGAGCGCGGCGAAGTCGAGTTCGCGCAGGGCAACGCCTTGCACCGCCGCCTGCCGTTCCACGCTCCCGAATCTTCGCCGGAACTTGGCATTCGCGGCGCGAACGGCCGCCTCGGCCTGGACGTTCTGCTTGCGGGCCACGTTGACCAGCACGAACAGCAGGTCGCCGAATTCCTCGGCCCAGGCTGCGGGATCGCCACCGGCCGCCGCCTCGCGCAGTTCCTCGGTCTCCTCGATCACCTTATCCAGCACGCCATCGAGCGACGGCCAGTCATAGCCCAGGTGGGACGCCCGCTCCTGCATCTCCTGGCTGGCGGCGAGCGCCGGCAGCGACCGGGAGATTCCGTCCAATGCGCCCTTGTCCGTCGCCTCGTCCGTGGTGGACGCCCGCTCGTCCGCCTTGATCCGCTCCCATTGGCGATTGACGTCAGCCGCGGTCGCGGCCTCGGCATCGCCGAACACGTGCGGATGGCGTCGGAGGATCTTCGTCGTGATCGCCGCCTGGACATCGGCCAGGTCGAAGGCACCGGCTTCGGCGGCCAGCTGGGCGTGCAGCACGACCTGGAGCCACAGGTCGCCGAGCTCACCAGCCAGGGCCGGCGTCGCGCCGGCTTCGAGCGCGTCGTAGACCTCGTAGGCCTCTTCCAGGAGATGACTGCGCAGGGACTCGTGGGTCTGTTCCCGATCCCAGGGACAGCCGTCCGGCCGACGCAGGCGGGCGCTGATCCAGGGCATCGCCCACGGTCCGGCCGCGGCCA
>JACCVB010000374.1 GCA_013698385.1 Chloroflexota bacterium | reverse complement strand
TCTCGTCGACCGAGACGATCGGTCCCTGCGCGGACGACATGACCCGCAGCGCGCGATACAGGTGGCGTTCCTTGAGGGCGGCCACCTCCTCCTCGAGGAAGGCGAGCGGATCGGTACGCGGCGTCGTGCTCATCGGGGGGCCGATCGTAGTCGGGTCAGGCCGTCCAGTCCATGATGACTTTGCCGCTGTCACCGGAACGGGCCGCGGCGAACGCCGCCTCGTGCTCACGGAACCCGAATCGATGGGTGATGACCGCCGAGATGTCCAGGCCGGACTGGAGCAGCACCGTCATCTGGTACCACGTCTCGTACATCTCGCGACCGTAGATCCCGCGCAGGGTCAGCATCTTCATGACGACCTGGTTCACATCGAGCGCGATCTCCTCGGTCGGCAGACCCAGGATCGCGACGCCGCCGCCGTGGGCCATGGCCGAGATGGCATCGCGCAGCGCCTGGGCATTGCCGGACATCTCCATCGCGACATCGAAGCCTTCGACCATGTCGAGCTCGGCGAAGACTTCGGGCAGGGCGCGCTCGCGCGGCTCGATCGCGAGGGTCGCGCCCATGCGCATCGCGAGGTCGCGTCTCGTCGCGTTGGGCTCGCTGACGACGACGTGTCGGGCGCCGGTGTGACGAGCGACGGCGGTGGCCATCAGGCCGATCGGTCCGGCGCCGCTGATCAGGACGTCCTCGCCCAGGGTCGGGAAGGCGAGTGCGGTGTGGACCGCGTTGCCGAACGGGTCGAAGATCGCGGCGACGTCCTCGTCCACGCCGGGCCAGTGATGCCACACGTTGGTCATCGGCAGGGCGACGAATTCCGCGAAGGCGCCGTCCCGCCCGACGCCCAGGCCGATCGACCTCGCGCACAGGTGGCGACGCCCGGCCAGGCAGTGACGGCAGCGGCCGCACACGACGTGGCCCTCGCCGCTGACGAGGTCGCCCTTGGTGAAGTCTTCGACGTTGGCGCCGGTCTCGACGATCTCGCCGACGAACTCATGGCCCACGATCCGCGGCGGTTGGATGGTCTTCTGCGCCCACGCGTCCCAGGCCTCGATGTGGAGGTCCGTGCCGCAGATGCCGGTCCGGTGGACGCGGATCAGGACGTCGTTGATGCCGATGGTTGGGTCCGGCACGTCCTGCAGCTGGAGACCCGGGCCGGACGCGGTCTTCAGGAGGGCGAGCATCTCCTGATGCTAGCCGCTGGGGGTTCGCCGCGCGGTGGGCGCGGTGGCGGCGCGGGGTGGTCGGCGCGGGGTGGTGGGCGGGTGGGGAGGCAAGCGCCACCACCAGTAGCGTTTCCTTCACGGTCCCCTCGTGGTCGACCCCCAGATCGACCGATTCCGGGCACCACCACGCACGAATATCCGGTTTGCGCTACTGACAGTGGCATCGGCGCGTGGTGGCGGGCGGATGGGCCGCCCGCGCATGCCGCCCGCGCTGCGGTCCGCGCGTAACGGATCCAGAGAACTGGCCCACAACAGACCGACGGGAGATGCGTGGTAGGTGAGCCCCATGTGCTTGACTGCACCCATGCCTCGGACACGTCGAAGCCCACAGCGCGTGCGCCTGGGGGTCATGGTGGGTACGATCATCCGGGACGGCCGCGAAGTGCGAGGCCTCACGAAGTCCGCGCTCGCGGAACGGGTCGGGATCTCTCGCCAGATGGTGGGATCGGTCGAGCGCGGCGATGCCAATCCAAGTCTGGAGACCATCGCGCGGCTGCTCGACGGGACCGGCGTCGATATCGATCTGGTCGTCCGCGGCAGCGTCCGGATCGGCCCGCGGCGCCAGGGCGACGCGGCGCATGCCCGTTGCTCGCCGCATGTCCAGCGGCGGTTCGAGTCGGAGGGCTGGCTCACGGCCCGCGAGGTTCGGATCGAGCAAGGCCGCTATGTCGGCTGGATCGACCTGCTGGCATTCCACCCGCCCACCGGAACGCTCCTGATCATCGAGATCAAGACGGAGATCCACGACTTCGGCGACATCGAACGATCGATGGACTGGTACGCCCGCGGCGCCTGGGATGCCGCGCGCAGGCTGGGCTGGCGTCCGAAACGAGTCGGATCGTGGCTGCTCGTGCTGGCGACAGGTGCGGCGGAGGAGCGGATCGTGGCGAACCGGCAGGCCATCGAGTCGGCCTTTCCGTTGCGCGCCGATGCCATGACGACGTTGGTCGCCGATCCTGCTTCGGGTGTCGTGGGGCGGGCTGTCGCCCTGATCGACCCTCGGAGCCACCGGCGAGACTGGTTGGTCCGAACCCGGCTCGACGGGCGCCGATCCGCCGCGCCGTACCTGGACTACGCGGACTTCATGGATCGCACGCGAGGGGATGTGGGCCGCGGCCCGCGGCGTCGAACGAAAAACCCAAACTGACCGGGCTATCTGCTCGGCGGCGGACCCTGCGGCCGGGTCAGCCGCGTGGGGGTGGGCGGCGGGTGGGCGGCGGGTGGGCGGCGTGCGGGCGGAGCGACAAGGTGGCGCCCGCCACTGTCAGTGGCACCGGAGCCATAAACGCCTCATGGACCCGGGCTGAGAATGCGAACTGCGTGGCACACCACGCTCGAATCTCACCGAAGCGCCACTGTCAGTGGCGCCCGTCAGGCCGGCTCCGTTCAGACCGGCTGCGGCGCGTCCACGATGGGGTTCTCCACGATCCCGATGCC
>JACCVB010000337.1 GCA_013698385.1 Chloroflexota bacterium | reverse complement strand
GGATGCCCGTTGCTTAACGTAGAGCTGCCGCGTGGGAAGGCAGGTGCTTCAACCAGTCGCGCCACTCGTTTACGCCCTCTCCCGTCCGCGCGCTCGCCAACATGTGCGGCACCCCCGGGTGCACGGTGTCGAGATTGCGCAGGAACAGATCGAGATCGAAGTCGAGATGCGGAAGCAGGTCGATCTTGTTGATCAGGATGAGGTCGCAGGTGCGAAACATGAGCGGATACTTAAGCGGCTTCTCTTCGCCCTCCGTTACCGACGCCACCATGACCCGGACGTCCTCGCCGACCCGGAATTCGGCCGGGCAGACGAGGTTGCCTACGTTCTCGATGATCAGCAGATCGATGTCGTCGAGCGGGAGCGATGGGATCGCCGAGCGCACCATGTTCGCGTCGAGGTGGCATTCCCCCCCAAACCCCGAATCGGTATTGATCTGAGTGACCGGCACGTGCAACCGGGCCAGACGGTCCGCGTCGAAGCTGCCATGCACGTCGCCCTCGAGCACGCCCACCGAAACGTCTTCGAGCCCAATCAGCACCCGCTCGAGCAATGACGTTTTTCCCGAGCCTGGGGCGCTCATCAAATTCACGACCGTGACCCCGGCCCGGTCGAAGTCCGCCCGATTGGCCCGGGCGATGGTGGCGTTGGCGTTGAGGGCGTCAGTCACCACCTTCACTTTCTTGACGTGCATGGATCCCCCGGCGCGGCTACATCCCACGCATCTTCAGGTAACGCCGGAGCTCGGGCGACATGCGAATGAGCAGCGCCACAGCCAGGACCGCGACTCCGATCAGAACGTATTTCATCGTGTGTGACTCCTCGGGTTTGGGCCGCGGCGCTTCCGCAGCGCGCTTCTCGACGGTGCCTTCATAGCCCGGTCACCAATCGCTCGATCATCGCGGCTGCCTCCGGCACCGCGCGCCGCACCGCATCGCTCAACTCCATGCTCATATTCTCCGGCGAGTCGCCGTGGACCACGATCTCGGGCTCGCACCCGAGCACCAGTACCCGGCAGGTGCACCCGCCCAGCCGCTGTACCAGGCCCAGCACCTTCGCCGGGTCCATCGAATGGGAGTCGATTCCGCCGGCCACGGCGACGCCCGCGAGATCGGGCTCGATTAGCGCCAGTGTCCCGGGCGCCGCGCCGCGCGGCATCGCGTCGACCAGCACCGCGACCGCGTAGTCCCGCTGCAGGGCGAACGCGAGGTCCATTCCGCGGATGCCGAAATCCACCACCTCGACGCCGGCCGGCAGCGAGCGCCCGACCAGCTCCGCGGCCACGGCCACCCCAAAGCCATCGTCCGCCATGAAGACGTTGCCGATCCCGGCAATGAGAATCCGCCGGGGCACCGGCTCGGTGGGCCCGGCCACCGGCTCGATCTCGCCGACAGAAAAGAAGAACCGGTGGCCGATGTACCGGTCATCGCCGAGTTGGTGGCCGGGATCGTCGTCGATCGTGACGGCGACCGAAAGGCCGCCGTCGATGTCCTGCTGGAGACTCTCGACCGTGGCCATGCGCCCGCTGAGCACCAGGTCGAACAAATCGCGGCCGTTACTCGGCGCGAGCCGCACCCGGCTACCGCGGCGCACCTCGACGCCGTCGATCACCACCGACTCCGGCGGCTCGCTCTCCGCCCGCACCCAGAACTCCTCGGCGGGTCTCATCCGGCGACGGGCCCCAGTTCGCGGATCGAGCCGTACAGCCGCATGAGCTGGTCGGGCGTGAGCGACGCGCAACGGTCGAGGATCTCCCTGGCACGCGGGTCGGAGCCGCGCATCTCCCGCTTCTCGTCGTCGGTGAGGCTCAGGACGTTGAGGATCAGCATCTGGTCGATCTCGCCGCCGTCGAAAAGATCGCCCGGGCTCTCCGGCGCGATCTCCGGATAGTCGGGCAGGATGATCGGCGACGACAACACGGTCGTGCGATCGCCGGGTTCGCCGACCAGCACCGGCCAGGTCCCGGCGTTCCGACAACGGGCGGCGGCCTCGCGCAGCTCGGCCGGAGGATCGGTGAGCGAGACGAACGCTCCTCCGCTGGTGCGCAGCACCATGTGGGCGGAGATCAGCGCCTGCTTTACCGCCTCGCCACGCTCGCCTCCGCTCCAGGGCGTGGTGTTGCTGATCCCGACCGCTACGCTGAAGCGCCCCGCACCAACCGGCGTCACCGTTACCGCGATCTCGCCCTCGAGCTGCCGCCACTCGCGCACCAGCGCCCCCGCGGGGCTGCCATCATCCGCGGCGATCGTCTCGGTCGCGCGATCGGCCGGGATGCTCACCGGAACGCGCACCGATACCTCGGCGTCGGTCACCTCAATCGGCGGCACGCGCACGCCTCGCTCGGTCGCTTCCTCCCAGGTCAGATACTCGTCCGCGCCCACCACCAGCCGGTCAACCGGCGCGGCACCGCCCTCGATGGCTTGCATAGCCTGGCGGGCGGTCACCTGGAGGAAACGCAGCTCGACATCTACCGTGGCGCCGGCCGAGGCTTCGAGCAGGCACTCCGTGCGCATCCGCCACGGGTCGTCGGCGTGACCCGCCTCGCTGTACGAGCGAGGGAAGACCCCGCCGAAGGTCCACCGCTGCCGGTTCTTCAACGCACTCCGCCGGTAGGGCCAAAGGATGTAGCCCTCATACAGCGCCGCGCGAGCGATCCGCTCGACCGGATCCACTCAGCGCTCCGGCTCGGCCGAGCGGAGGAGCGCGTCGATCGCGTCGTCCCAGCTCAACAGGGAGTGGGTGCAACGGTAGGCGTAGAGCCGGTCGAACTGCGCCTTGCCGAAGCGGATCCACGCGGTGTCGGGAAAGTAGTGGTCCATCATCTCGCGCCACACTCGCACTGGGAACTGATAGGCAGCTTCCTTCTCCCAGGAGAGCCGGCAGGTCTGCAGCATCCCGTCCGCACCCCGATAGAAGACGTTGCCGCTGAAGAGAAACTCGAGCGGGATCTGACCATCCTGCACGCCATTGAAGTACTTCGCTACGGCTACTTCGAAATCGTAGGT
>JACCVB010000321.1 GCA_013698385.1 Chloroflexota bacterium | reverse complement strand
GGCCGTCCACCCCGGCGTTGAACATCGAGCCGCGAAATGCCGCGGCGAAGGCCAGCGCCGAGAACAGCAACGGTGTCGCCAATGACAATGTGCCGGCGATCGCGCTTGGTGAGCCGATCGAACCTTTAACGAGGGCCACGGCCGCTGCGGCCGGATCCTTTCCGGTCAGGAGCACGAGCAGGCCGGCTACGACCAGACCGAGCGTGACCGCGATGAGCGGTCGGCCGAGGGCCCGCAGCCGGGGCCAGACGAGTGGCGATGACAGCCGGCTGCGCCGTATCCGCTCAGACATGCGGCGTTGCCTGGGTATTCGACTCGTGTTGCGGCAGCGGCAGGCGCGCGCCGCCGAGCATGAGTCTGCCCAGCCGCTCTTCTTCGATGTCGCTACCGACGACCTCTCCGACGATCTCCCCACCGAACATGACGTAGACCCGGTCGGCGAGGTCGACGATCTCGGACAGTTCAGACGAGATCAGCAGGATCGCCGCGCCGTCGGCGCGCAACCTGACGAGCTGGTTGCGAATGAATTCGGTCGCCCCTACGTCCACGCCCTGGGTCGGCTGGGCGGCGATGACGAGCTTCGCGCCGTCTGACAGCTCGCGCGCGATGACGACCTTCTGCATGTTCCCGCCGGACAACGTCCCGACCCGAGTTGTGGGGCCAGGTGCCGCGATCCCGAAGCGGTCAATCAAACCTGCCGCAAATCGTTTCGAAGCCGCCAGGTCCATCAGCCACCCCCGCGCGAACGGCGGCTGATGGTGGCGGCCGGCGATGACATTCTCGGTCAGCGTCGCGTCGGGATTGATCCCGCGCTCGAGGCGGTCTTCGACGACGTGTCGCATGCCACGCTGTCGGCGCTGCCGGGGCGACTGGCGGGTGATATCCTCACCGAACATCGTGACCCGGCCGGCCGTCGTGCCACGCAGCCCGGTGATCGCTTCGGCCAGCTGCCGCTGGCCATTGCCTTCTACGGCGGCGATGGCCACGATCTCGCCAGCGAACACGTCGAGGTCGACGCCACGAACTCGAGCGACAGCGCGGTCGTCGTCGACGGTCAGACCGGCAACCGACAGGACGGCCGCATCAGCGCTGACGGCAGCTCGAGCCGGCGGTCGCTCAAGGCGGAGATTCACGCTTCGGCCCACCATCGCTCGGGCGAGCGTTGCTTCATCGGTCATGGCGGTATCCGCTTCGTAGACCAGCTCGCCGGCACGCATGACAGAGACGCGCGTCGTGACGGCGAGCACCTCGGGGAGCTTGTGGGTGATGATGACGATCGTCCGATCCTGCGCCGCGAATGTTCGCAGGTGATCGAACAGCAGTCGTGCTTCCTGCGGCGTCAGTACGGCGGTTGGCTCATCGAGGATCAGGATCCGCGCACCGTAGTACAACGCTTTCAGGATCTCGAGCCGTTGCCGATCGGCGACGGACAGTTCACGAACCCGGTCGTTCGGATCGAGGATGAGACCGGTCTCATCGCTCAGCCGGCGGATCCGCTGGGCGGCCTGACGCGAGGCCAGCAGTGGGCGCGCGTCGGCCAGAAGGATGTTTTCGGTGACGGTCATCGAATCGACCAGCAACGAATGCTGGTGAACCATCCCGACGCCGAGGGCGAGGGCGACCCGGGGGCTGGTCAGATCGACCGCGACGTCGTCGATGAGGACCCGTCCAGCGTCTGGCTGGTAGAACCCGTAAGCGATCCGCATGAGGGTCGTCTTGCCGGCGCCATTCTCGCCCACGACGCCGTGGATCGCGCCCGGTTCGATCGAGAGCGTGACATCGCGGTTCGCGCGTATGGCGCCGAACGATTTGCTGATCCGCTCGAGGCGGAGTGCGTGGTCAGTCATCGTCGACGCGGCGGCGAGGCGATCCCGAGGGGGACGGGCCTACCTCGCCGCCGCTGCCGATCGGGTATTACGAGCAGTTCGTCAGGCTTGCCAGCTTCTTGTCGTCGTCGACCGTTACGGCGCCTGACGCCACACCCGCCTCCGCCTCCTTGACCTTGGCGGCGATGTCGAGGGGCACCAGGGCGGAGAAGCCGGTGGCGCCGACCAGGCCGCTCGCAAGGCCGTACTGCTGGAAACCGGACTTGAAGGTGTTGGTGGCGTTCTGCTGGAGCGGCAAGACGACCGCTTGGTCGAAGCGCGGCCCAGTCGAGAAGAGGCCGCTCTTGGGCGCCAATGGCCGAACATCGACGTCAGCGCTCACGAACGGGATGGACTTGGACTCCGTGGCTTCATAAATGCCAAGCTGCGTGCCGGCGGTGGCGGCATGCAGCACATCGACGCCATCAGCGATGAGCGACAGCGCGAGCTCCTTGCCCTTCGCCGGATCCTCGAATGATTTGGCATAAGCCCAGCACACCTTGACGCTCGGATTGGAGGCGTGGGCTCCTTCGTAGTATCCGACAAGGTAGCGGTTGATGACATCGACATCGTCGCCGCCGATGAAACCGATCTTGTTTGTCTTGGTCACCAGGCCGGCCGCGATCCCGGCCAGATATGAGGATTCATTCTCGAAGAAGAACAGTTCCTGGACGTTCGGGAAGGTCGCTCCAAGCTGAGCGTCGATGATCACGAAATTAACATTCGGATACTGCGGAGCGATCGCCTTGATCGCATCGATCATCGGTGGGAATGTGGCGACGATGATCGACACGCCGGATTCCGCTACCTGGCGGACTGTCTGCTCGTAGCTCGCCGGGTCAGTCAGCTCGACGACCTGCTTGTCCTTGTACCCGAGTTGCGAAGTTCCGTTGAGAAAGCCCTCGACCAGGGCGTCGACGACGCCGCGGTCGCCGCGCTTCTGCGTCAGGAGCAGAGCGGCACCGGCAAGCTTGGCCGGATCTGTCGCAGCGCTGCCGGCCGGTGAGGCCGCGGCTGACGCGGACGCGGAGGGCGCCGGTGAGGTGGCGGCGGACGCGCCCGCGGAGGCCGGGCTCGAGGAGGCGGGAGAAGCGGCGGCAGACGCGATCGACGGGGCGACGCTCGGAGCCGCATTCGAAGGTCCTGATGCCGCGGGCGTGCCGCTGCAGGCGCTAACGGCGAGCAACGCCGCCATTGCAAAGGAGACCGACTTCGGCAATCGCATGAGGGAACCTCCTAGAGTGATCCGGCTGCGCACAGCCATAGCCGGAATGGAATGGCTGTGAGTGTGCGAACGCCAGCTCACAATGTCAATAGATTGACAGGTGCACGATACTGTCCAAAATACTGTCATAACGATGGAGGAAGGATGACGCGAACGGTCAGGACCTTGTCCGGCGAGCCCACCCACCGACGCGAGGAGCTGGAGGAGCGGAAAGCTCTCGGCGACCGCCTCCACATGCTCAGGATCAGACGACAACTGA
>JACCVB010000315.1 GCA_013698385.1 Chloroflexota bacterium | reverse complement strand
GACCGTGGCCGACCTGACCCTGTCCGAGGAATACGTCAATGCCGTCGAGACGATCGGCCTGACCTTGCCGGAGCTATGGGCGATCGATCGGGGGGCGCTTGACGTCGCCTTTGCCGATGAACCGACCTTGGAGCCCCTGCGCCAGGGCTTCGATGCGTGGGCGGCGGGGATCCCGGAGCTTCGCACGAGCTGAGGTGCAGGGCCGTCGATCAGGGTCGGTCGGTCAGGCCGTCCAGGATCGTCGCAAGTTCCTCAGCGTCGGCGGCGATCGCGGTCGGTCGCTCGGCTGGCGGAAGGGCCTCCACCTCGGCGCGGGTGCCCACCCCGGTCAGCATGAATACGCAGCGAGCCCCGACCGCGCGGGCGGCGGCGAGATCCGTGCCCACCCCGTCGCCGATCATGACCGCGTCCCTCGCGTCGCGACCGACCGCTTCGGCGGCCAGTTCCAGGAGATGCGGCGAGGGTTTGCCGATGGACATCGGGGTGATCCCGCTGGCGGCCTCCACCGCGGCGGCGACACTGCCGGCACCCGGGCGGAGTCCGCGCTCCGTGGGGTAGACCGGATCGCGATTGGTGGCGATGAACCGGGCGCCGGCGCGGACGCAATCCGACGCCGCGGCGAGGCGCAGGTAGGTCAAGTTGGGATCGAGCCCGGTCACCACGGCATCGGGCGCGCCGGCGGCCGCCCAGCCATCGATCCCCTCCTGGTGCATCCGGGTCGCGGCGTGGCCGGCGGTCACGACTTCCAATCCGACATCGCGCAGTTCACGCTCGAGACCGCTCGCGCCGAGCACGAGCACGCGCCGGACGCCCGACTCGTGGTTGACCAGGTGGAGGGCTGTGGCGCGAGCGGACGAGACGACCGTTTCCGGGGTGATCGGCGCGCCCATCGCCCGCAGGCGCGTGACGTAGTCCGCCCGGTAGTGCATCGAATTGTTCGTCACGTAGACCACGTCGTCACCCCTCGCGGCCCGATCCGCGAGGACGGCGGCGACGCCGGGCACGGGTTCGCTGCCGCGATAGACCACGCCGTCGAGATCGACCAGGAGGAGCAGGCTCATCGGACCGATCGTAGCGGCGGGACCTTGGTCGCGCCGTGCGCGCGTAGGATGAGGCCGATGGCCAAGCTCCCGCATGATCCCCTGACGGGTACGGATCGACTGCTCGTTGACGGGACGAACCTGCTGCATGCCCTGAGCCGGCGCCCGGGCGCGGCGCCCCAGGCGGCCCTCATCGGGGTCCTGCGCGCGATCGTGCCGGCCAGCGTCGGGGTGGAGTTGATCTTCGATGGGGCGCCGGATCCGGGCATGCGCGGTCAGCGGATCGCATCCGGGCTGCTCGTGCGGCACGCCGGTCGGCGATCGGCTGACGAGCTGCTCGTCTCGCTCGTAGACGAGACGCGCAACGTGGCCGGACCGCAGGCCACGGCCGGGTTGCTAATCGTGAGCGATGATCATGGGCTGCGCGCCCTGCTTCGAGCGCGGGGGGCGCGGACAGCCGGAACGGCCTGGCTGATCCGTCGGATGGAGCGGCCGCGGCTGGCGGGGCCGTCGATCGGCAACAAGCGGCCACCACGGCGGGCTGGCGGGGTCGGTGGTCGGCCCGGCGGAACGGGCGCTGCCGACGGTCGGGCCGGCTCGGACGGCGCGACCGAAAACGAGGATGCGCCGCGCTGGAAGCCCGGGCGCGGGGCCACCGTCAAACGAGGTAATCCGCGCCGCGGTCGACCGTCGTCGGGTAGCATGCCGTCGTGAACATCGTCGACGGCCTGGACGCCATCTGGACCCAGATCCTGGACATCCTGTCGCTGTTCATCCTGCCCGATTGGGGTGCCCTGATCGCCCTCCTGCCGATCTTCATCTTCCTGGGCGTGGTAGGCCCGCTGATCACGATCCTGATGCTCGGCACGCTCGTGTATCAGGCACGCACGCCTCGGGTCAAGGTCGCCTTCGAGGAGGAGGGCCCTCGGCACGCCGAGATCGGACCAGGTGGTGAACCCATCTTCCCGGTCGGGCTGCCGTACTGCCGCCGACACGACCTCGTCTACCCGTCCGGCGCCGTCCGCTGCGAGCGTGGCAAGGAGGATCTGGCCGTGATCTGTCCGATGTGCGGCGTG
>JACCVB010000304.1 GCA_013698385.1 Chloroflexota bacterium | reverse complement strand
GGCTTGACGGGAGCGCATCGAACGGAACCGCTGGTGCGGGACGACGCGGATCCGCCGGCGCGGCCGCGGGCACGACGCGGGCGGCGTCCCGCCAACCGAGCGCAGAAGCCGTCGCCGAGATCACCCTCGACGAGGCGTATCACGGCACGAAGCGGCTGATCGACCTCGACGGCAAACGGCTCGAAGTGACGATCCCGGCCGGAGCGGACACCGGCAGCCGGATCCGTCTGACCGGCAAGGCACCGGGCGGCGGCGACCTCCATGTCGTCGTCCGCCAGCTTCCGGACGCCACCTTCACTCGACGCGGCGCCGACCTCGAACGGGAACTGCCGTTGACCCTGGAAGAGGCACTCCTGGGCGGGGACGTGACGGTCGGCACGCCCAAGGGCCGGGTCGTCCTCACGATCCCGCCCGGTACCCAGCATGGCCGGACGTTCCGGTTGACCGGTCAAGGCCTGCCCCGCTTCAAGGGCGAAGGCCGGGGCGACCTGTACGTGAAGGCCCGGCTGGTCCTGCCGACCGAACTGTCCGAGGACGCCCGTCTCGCCGCCCGTCACTTCTTCGAGATCGCCTCCCAACCCGACCCCCGCAAGCGAGAGACCTGACATGCAACTCGATCGGTTCACCCAGAAGGCCCAGGAAGCCGTCGTCGCCGCACAGGCCACCGCCGAGCGGCTGCACAGCCCGATCCTCGACGCCGAGCACCTGCTGAGCGCGCTCGTCGAGCCGGACGATGGCGTTCCCGCGGAGACCCTGCGACGGCTGGGCGTGGACCTGCCGGCCTTCCGCGGCGAACTCGCCGCCGTGCTCGCCCGCCGAGCCAGCATCGAGGGAGGCTCATTGAGCCTGGATGCCCGCGCCAGGTCCGTCATCGAGCGAGCCGAGGCCGAGGCGAGACGCCTGGGCGACGACTACGTCTCCACGGAGCACCTCCTCCTCGGCGTGACCGAGGCCGGGGGCGACGCACAGGACCTCCTGGAACGCCACGCGGCCGGCAAGGAAGCCATCCTGCAAGCCCTCCAGAGCGTCCGTGGCGGTCAGCGCGTCACCTCCCAGAACCCGGAAGGGACCTATGCCGCGCTGGAGAAGTACGGGCGGGACCTGACCGTGGAGGCGCGTGCCGGGAAGCTGGACCCGGTGATCGGTCGCGACGACGAGATCCGGCGGGTCATCCAGGTCCTGTCCCGGCGGACGAAGAACAACCCGGTGTTGATCGGCGAACCGGGCGTCGGCAAGACGGCGATCGCCGAGGGCCTCGCCCAGCGCATCGTCCGGGGCGACGTGCCGGAAGGCCTCAAGGACAAGCGGGTCTGGTCGCTCGATCTCGGCGCGCTCATCGCCGGGGCCAAGTTCCGGGGCGAATTCGAAGAGCGCCTCAAGGCGGTGCTGAAGGAGATCAAGGACAGCGACGGCCGCGTGATCCTGTTCATCGACGAGCTGCACACCGTCGTGGGAGCGGGCGCGGCGGAGGGCGCCATGGACGCCTCCAACCTGCTCAAGCCGATGCTCGCCCGGGGCGAGCTGCACACGATCGGCGCGACGACGCTCGACGAATACCGCAAGCACATCGAGAAGGACGCCGCCCTGGAGCGACGCTTCCAGCCGGTCCTCGTGGACCAGCCCACGGTCGAGGAGACGATCAGCATCCTGCGCGGTCTGCGGGAGCGCTACGAGGTCCATCACGGGGTGCGCATCACGGACTCCGCGCTGGTCGCGGCGGCCACGCTGTCCAACCGCTACATCACAGAACGCTTTTTGCCCGACAAGGCGATCGACCTGGTCGACGAGGCCGCTTCCCGCCTGCGCATGGAGATCGACTCCATGCCCGTCGAGCTCGACGAACTGGAGCGACGTCGGATCCAGCTGCAGATCGAGCGCGAGGCGCTGCGCAAGGAGACGGACGACGCATCGAAGACTCGCCTCGACGCACTTGAGAAGGAACTGGCCGACATCGAGGAGGAGGCCGGCGGCATGAAGCAGCGCTGGGAGGCGGAAAAGTCGGCCATCGCCGCCATCCAGGCCACGAAGTCCGAACTCGAGGGGCTGGCCGTGCGCATCGAGCAGGCCGAGCGCGAGACGGACTACGGCACGGCGGCCCAGCTCAAGTACGGTACCCACAAGGAGCTGACCGATCGCCTCGCAGCGGAGGAGGCGACCCTCGCCGCGCTCCAGGGCCCGGGCACCCTCCTCAGGGAAGAGGTCGGGGCGGATGAGATCGCGTCCATCGTGGGGGCCTGGACCGGCATCCCGGTCAGCCGCCTGCTTGAAGGCGAGACCGCCAAGCTGATCGAGATGGAGGAACGATTGCATCGGCGGGTCGTGGGCCAGGATGAAGCGATCCAGGCGGTCGCCGACGCGGTCCGCCGAGCGCGGGCCGGCCTGAAGGACCCCCGCCGGCCGATCGGTTCCTTCCTGTTCCTGGGGCCGACCGGCGTGGGCAAGACAGAACTCGCCCGGGCGCTCGCCGCGTTCCTGTTCGATGACGAGGGCGCGATGGTCCGGATCGACATGAGCGAGTACATGGAGAAGTTCTCCGTCTCGCGCCTCGTCG
>JACCVB010000131.1 GCA_013698385.1 Chloroflexota bacterium | reverse complement strand
GCGAGCCAGGTGAAGTCGATCAAGTGGGGCGATCCGGCCGAAGGCGACGACATCGAGATGGGCTCGCTCATCGCGCGGGCCCAGGCGGACAAGGTCGAGGGCATGGTGGACCGGGCCCGGGATGGGGCGGAGATCGTGACCGGCGGCGTCCGACCAGATCGACCCGGCGCGTTCTACGAGCCGACCCTCATCGCCGCCCCGGACCAGAAGTCGGAGATCGTCCAGGACGAGGTGTTCGGGCCGGTCGTCACGGTCCAGCGCTTCACCGACGAGGACCAGGCGATCAAGTGGGCCAACGACGTGCGGTTCGGGCTCGCCGCGTCCGTCTGGACCACCGACGCTGGCCGCGGCATGCGCGTCGCCAAGGCGATCCAGTTCGGCACGGTCTGGATCAACGACCACTTCATGCTCGTGTCCGAGATGCCGCACGGCGGCTTCAAGGAGTCGGGCTACGGCAAGGACCAGAGCATGTACGCGGTCGAGGACTACACGGTCGTCAAGCACGTGATGCTCAAGATCTGACGTAGCACGAGCCGGATCCAGGGCGCGGCGGGCGGGGGACGGCGGGCAGCGGGTGGCTGGCCGTCGTCGATTCCGTGCGTCTGACGCCGCATCGCCTGCTTCGGGGTGCGTTCAACACACGCAACGGCGTCGACGACCGCTGGGACGGCGTGCGGTGACGCATCGGATGGCGCATCACGTGCAGCGAGCGTCGAATGGACCCCGCACCGGGATGGGTGGTCGCTGTGGTGCGGCCTTCGATGCCCAGGAACGACGATCCAGTCCTCACGCTGGCATCCGAGCCCTCATTGCGTGCGTTTGATGCACCCAGCGGTGGAGCGCCGCGTGACCGGGTGCCGCGTGATCGGGGCGTTGCGTCGCGTGACCGAGTGAGGGGCAGCGTGGTCGATCGGGCCGCGGTGGTCGCGGCGGTCGGGCGCCTGGACCGAGGCGCCATGGCCGGAGCGCGATGGTTCGGGGCCAAGGGCCGCGTGATCGAGCGCGCCGAACTCGAGGAGGCGTTCCTCCTCGATGAGCGTGGCCCGCATGTCCTCGCCATCGCGACGCTGACGCTCGATGACGGAAGCCGCCCGCGATACCAGGTCGCGTTGACCGGCGAGCTGCTACTCGAGGCCCAGCCGGGTGACGGCGCGTGGCGGGCCCTTGCGGTGGCGATGGCGGAGGGGCGGATCATCCCGGCCATGCCACCTGCGACCGACGAGCCCACGACCGACGACCCCACGGCCAAGCCCGGACGGCGGCAGCGTGCCGGATCACCGACCCGACCCGGACCAGTGACTGCAGCGCTGGTGTGTCGGCCCGGGCCGGCGCTGCGTGACCTGTTCCCCGGCGCGACCGACGTCGGGACCGCCGCGGAGCGGGATCTCGATGCGGACCAGTCCAACACCTCCGTGGTCCTGGCCGAGCGCATGCTGCTCAAGGCGTACCGCAATCTCCAGCCGGGCCTCAACCCGGACCTCGAGCTGACCGCGTTCCTGAGCGAGGATGCCGACTTCAAGGCCGTCCCCCGCGTGGCCGGGTTCGCCGAGCTCGTGTCGATGGCCACCGGCACCACGACCGTGGCGATGGCCCAGGAGTTCATCGCCGACGGAGAAGACGCCTTCGAATCGACCGCGGAGTCCCTGGCGGCCTGGCTGCTTGCGCCGGGCGAAGTCAGTCTTGAGTTCGCGACCGAGATCGCAGCCGACGTCGGGACACTGACCGCCGGCCTGCACGCGGCGCTGGCGGACGGCCGCGGCGTCCCGGACATGGCCCCACGCGAGGCGACGCGGGCCGAGGTTCGAGCCTGGGCGGCAGGCGCCCGTGAGCATCTCGACGCCGCGCTCGAAGCCACCTCGGGCGAGGCCGCCGGCGCGATCCGCGACCTGGCACCCGGGATCGCCGAGGCGCTCACGGTCCTGGACGCGCTCCCGAATACGCCGGAAGTGATCCGCGCGCACGGCGATTACCACCTGGGCCAGGTCCTGATCGCGCCGGACGGCTTCCGGATCGTCGATTTCGAGGGCGAGCCCGCGGCCTCCATGAAGGCGCGCCGAACGCCACGGCCGGCGCTCCGGGACGTGGCCTCCATGCTCCGTTCCCTCGATCACGTCGCCCGCAGTGCCGGGCGCCGAGCCGAGTCGCGGAACGACGGCCCGTTGGAGCGACCAGGTCTGGATCTGCCCGGCTGGATCCGGCGAGCACGCGAACGATTCCTCGAGGCATACCGGACGGGGCTCCGCGAGGAACGGATCTGGATCGACTTGGATCCGGACCTGCTGCGCGCCTTCGAGATCGACAAGGAGCTCGCCGAGTTCGTGTACGCGGCGACCTACCTCCCGACCTGGCTGTACGCCCCGACCGAGGGACTCCGCGGCCTGTTCGAGGATGCGGTATCGTAGCGACTGGTTCGAGCGACTTGCATAGATTTGGGTAGATTTCATGCCGCGCTGTTCCCGCCCGACTCGTGACGATCCGCACTGGCTTGGCCTCGGCGAGGCGAGCCGGCTGCTGGGCGTGTCCACCGCCACGATCCGCCGCTGGGCGGATTCGGGTCGGCTCAAGCCCTTCACCACGCCCGGTGGTCACCGTCGTTTCAGTCGGGCGTCCCTGGAACGGCTGCTGCCGGCCGACCGCAGTCGTCGCCCGGATCTGGCCACCGGCGGGTTGACCCAGACCCGGCTGACCCGGGCGTACAAACGCGACGTTCCGGCTCGCATCGAGCAGCCCGCCTGGCTGGCCAGCCTGGCCGGCGTCGACCGCTCGGCGTTCCGTGACCTTGGCCGACGACTGGCCTGGGCCCTCGTCGCACATCTTGACGCGGACGAACCCGACGCCCGGGCGGCCCGACTGGCCGAGGCGACCGCCCTGGCCGCCGACTATGGCCGGCGCGGTGCGGAACTGGGCCTTGCGATGAGCGACGTGGTCGAGGGGTTCCTCGCCTTCCGTCGACCGTTCCTGGGCGAGATGGGCTCCGTCGCGCGGCGACGCGGGTTCGATGGCGACGAGGTCCGAACGCTCCATGAGGACGCGGATCGCGCGTTGGACCGCCTGCTCGTGGCGACGATGTCCGGCCATAGCCTGCGAGTGGGAGCCCGGCGTCCTCGTCAAGTGCGCGGCACGACCCAGGCGCGCCTGGACCCCGCTGTCGATTGAAGTCCAAGTCGCCGGACTCGATCTTCGTCCTGAGCGCCGCCGCGCCCGCCGTGGACGCCCAGGCTCGCTCGGCTCTGGAACCTGTTGCCCTCGCCGCCGCCGAGCGGGCAGACGGGATCTCGCTCGTGACGTGCCATCGCGTGGAGCTGATCGCCGCGGACGCCCTGGCCGTGCCCGACGACGTCCACGACGCGTTCGAGCGTTCAGGCGCTCGCTCGCTCTGGGGTGACGCGGCGATCGACCACGTGATCGCCCTCGCGCTCGGGCTGGAGTCCGCCGCGCTGGCCGAGGACCAGGTCCTGCACCAACTGCGCCAGGCGGTCGCATCGTGGCAGGTCCGCACGGATGGTCGGTCTCTGGTGACGCTCGACCGCCTCCTCCGTCACGCGCTCAGAGCCGGCCGGGCGGGTCGGTCGTGGCGGCCGGCTCGAGCGGCTTCGCTGGCTGATCTCGCGCTGGATCGGATCGAGGCCATCGCTGGCCCGCTGACCGGTCGTCGGTCGCTGATCGTGGGGGCCGGTCGGATGGGCGCCCTGGTCACGGCCGCGGCCGCCGAGCGCGGGGCTCGGATCGCGGTCGCATCGCCGTCGATTGACCACGCTACCCGGCTGAGCCTGCTCCATGGTGCCGAGGTCTGGGCACTCGACCCAGGGACCCAGGCGCTGGAGGACGTCGACAGCATCCTCATCGCCCTGTCCGGTCCATGGCGCGTCGCGCGCGCGACACTCCGCGCGCTACCGGAGACAGCCGTCGTGGTCGACCTGTCCATGCCGCCGGCGCTCGACCCGGTCATCGCGGCCGAGATGGGCGAACGGTCCATCGATATCGATGACCTTGCCCGATCGACAGGCGCGCCGTCGGAGCCTCTGTCCGGCATGACGCCATCCATCGATCGCTATCGGGCACGACTGCACGGCCTGCTGGCCGAGACCCGCCAGGCATTCCTTGCCGATGTCGCCGCAAGGGACGAGGCCGAGGCAGCCGGCCGACTGGCCGAGCGGGTCGAATCGATGCGCCGGACGAGTGTGGCGGCCTTTTTGCGCGACCGACCGGAACTTGGGGCCGCGACCCAGGCTGTGATGGACGACCTGACTCGAGACCTGTCCGCGCGCCTGTTCCGCGCGCCGCTGGAGCGTCTCGCACGCGATCCGGACGGTCGACGGCGCGAGGCACTCGACGAGCTGTTCGGACCGTGACGGTGGTGTGGTCCGCGGCTGGACCGGTCCGGCTTGGGACACGCGGCAGCGCGCTGGCCCGGATCCAGGCCGAGATCGTCGCGGATGCTCTCCGCAGCGTGGGCGCGCGCGTCCAGATCGAGATCCTCGTGACCGACGGCGATCGTCGCGCCGCGGATACGGCCTGGGGCGAAGGAGCGTTCGTCACCGCGATCGAGGAGGCGCTGCTGGACGGCCGGAT
>JACCVB010000296.1 GCA_013698385.1 Chloroflexota bacterium | reverse complement strand
TCAACGACATCGTCATCGCCCGGGGCGCCCTTGCCCGGGTCTGCCGACTCGACGTCTCGATCGACGGCACGCACCTGGCGACCTTCATCGCGGACGGCCTCGTCGTGGCCAGCCCGACCGGCTCCACCGGCTATTCGTTCTCCGCTGGCGGTCCGATCCTGGACCCCGTCAGTCGAAATCTCGTCGTCACGCCGATCGCGGCGTACCTGTCGGCGATCCGCTCCGTCGTGGTCAGTCCGCTCCAGGTGGTCCGTTGCCGGGTGGTCGATGCCAACGAAGCCCTCGTCTCCATCGATGGCCGCGTGGATCTGCCGATCGCCGTGGGCGACGTCGTCGAAGTCCACGCCGTCGAGCGCCCGATCCGGCTGATCGAACCGGAGGGCGCCCAGCCCTTCTGGGACCTGCTCCGCCACAAGGTCGAGTTGCTGCCGTCATGACCGACCCGGCCGTCGTGCCCGGGCGGCTGCTCGAGCTGGCGGTCACGGACCTCGCGCTCATCGATCGACTACGCCTCGTCCTGGACCCGGGCCTCAATGTCATCACCGGTGAGACCGGCGCCGGGAAGAGCCTGCTCATCGACGCGCTCGGCCTGGCCATGGGCGCCCGAGCCGACGCCTCCCTCGTCCGCCACGGCGCCGAGACGGCACGCGTGGAGGCGTTGTTCGATCGCATCCCGGAGCCGCTCATCGCCGTGCGGGAGGTCTCCGTCGCGGGTCGGTCCATGGCCCGACTGGACGACGCGGCGGTGACCGCTGCGCGACTCGCCGACGAGATCGGACCGCTCGTGGAGATCCACGGGCAGCAGGACCAGGGCCGACTGCTGGACGAACGCTGGCAGCGCGATCTACTGAATCGATTCGGCGGACACGAGGCCGAGCGGGCGGCCGTGGCCCAGGCCGTGGATCGCTGGCGCGAGAACCGTGCCGCCCTGGACGCCGCCGCCCTCGATCCGCGCGAGGTGGGGCGTCGACTGGAACTGCTGGACCATGAAGTGAGCGAGAGCAGTGCCGCCCGTCTGCGTCCTGGCGAAGCGGACGAGATCCGGTCCCGGCTCGTGGCGGCCCAGCACGGGGAAGCGATCGCCCGCGGCGCGGCGACCCTCCAGGATGCCCTGACCGCCGACGGGACAGGTGCCCGCGACGTGACGGCCCAGGCGCTGCACGAGGCTCGCGGACTCGCCCGCCTGGACCCGCGCTTCGTGCCATCGGTGGAGCGCCTCACCGGGCTCGAGGCTGAACTCGCGGATATCGCCGACGAGGCGAGGACCCTGGCGGACGACGTGGACCACGATCCGTCTGCGCTCGCCGCGCTGGACCAACGGCTGGGCGTCATCCACGGCCTGTTGCGACGCTATGGCGACGATGAGGCGGACGTCCTGGCCCACGCCGAACGAGCATCCGCGGAAGCGGACCGGCTGCGAGGGCTGGACGCAGAGCGCGCGCGACGGCAACGAGAGGATGGCGAGCGACTGCGGGATGTGGCGGGCGCGGCTATGGCCTTGTCGGGGCGACGCGCGGTGGCCGCGTCGACCCTGACGGCCGCGGTGGACCGGGCGCTCCAGGAGCTGGGCTTCCCGCCGGGCGCCTTCGAGGTGGCGGTCGGACACCGTGCGGCCGGACGGGACGGACCCGCGCTCGACGTGGATGGTGACGCGGTCGCCTTCGACACGACGGGCGTGGACCAGGTCGTGTATCGCTTCGCGCCCAATCCGGGCGAGCCGGCCCGGCCGATGGCACGGATCGCGTCCGGTGGCGAGGCATCGCGAGTCGCCCTCGCGATCAAGCGGGTCCTGGCCGAGGCCGACGCCACCCCGACCCTGGTGTTCGATGAGGTCGACTCGGGCGTCGGCGGCAGGAGCGCGGACCCGCTCGGGCGGAGCCTGTGGAGCCTGGCCCGTCGCCACCAGGTCCTGTGCGTCACCCACCTGCCCCAGATCGCGGCCCATTCCGACGCGCACTACCGGATCGCCAAGCGCGAGCTCGACGGCCGGACGGTCACCGCCGTGGAGCGACTGGATCACGAGGGCCGGATGGTGGAACTCGCAGCCATGCTGGGCGGCGGCCCGGGCGATGCAGCGGCGTTGGCCGCGGCGCGCGAACTGCTTGACCGCGACTGACCGCCGGCATGGTGACCCCGCACCTCGACAGCGCGATCGAGTCGTACCTGACCCACCTGCACGTGGAGCGTGGCCTCGCCCCGGCGACGATCCGGGCCTACCGCGGTGACCTGACGGACTTCGCCACGACGATCCCGGCCGGGACCGCCTGGACGGACTCTCCGGAGCCCGCCGTGCGCTACCTGGCGGCCCGGACGACCCGCGGGAAACCCGGTGAGCCGGGCCTCGCCGCGAGCAGCCTGCGACGCCGGGCGGCCGCACTCAAGGGGTTCTATCGATTCGCCTACGGCGAGGAACTCATCAAGACCGATGTCGCGGCGCACCTCGACCTGCCCCGTCCGACTCGCCACCTGCCCGACACGCTCGACGTGGACGAGGTCGAACGGCTCCTAGAGGCGGCCTCTGCCGGCGGCCTGCGCGATCGGGTCCTGCTCGAGGTGCTGTACGCCGCGGGCCTGCGGGTGAGCGAGGCGATCGGACTGGACCGCGAGGACCTGTCGCTGGACGGCGGATTCGTGCGGGTCGTCGGCAAGGGCGATCGAGAACGGCTCGTGCCGGTCGGTGACGTCGCCCTGGACTGGTTGAACGATTGGCTGAGCGGACCGCGGGATGCCCTCCTCGCGATCGGCCGGGTGCGGCCGAGTCGAGGCGGTCCGCTGTTCCTTGGCGCACGTGGCCGACGGCTGGCGCGACAACAGGCCTGGGCGGCGGTGGCCGCCGCCGCGAAGCGAGCGGAACTCGCGGGGCGAGTCAGTCCGCACACGCTGCGCCACTCGTTCGCGACGCACCTGCTCGAAGGCGGGGCCGACCTGCGGGTCGTCCAGGAGTTGCTGGGACATGCCAGTATCTCCACGACCCAGCTGTACACCCACCTGACCGGCGAACGGATCCGAGACGTCTATCGACGGGCCCATCCACGGGCCTGACCTGTGAGGAGACCGGGGCATGAGCTACGCGGATGGCCTGCTGTCGCACGACGAACGCGTCCTCCATCGCGAGAAGCAGCACTGGTTCGTGTTCGTCTGGGGGGCGCGCTACACCTTGCTTGCGATCATCCTGGGCGGCCTGATGTTCTTCCTGCGCGAGCGATTGTCGCCGGACCAGAAGGCCGGCCCGCTGGACGACATCCTGGGCTGGGTGGCCGCAGTCCTCGCGCTGGCCGGGATGGCGGTCTTCGCCTGGACGGTCCTGCGCTACCTGAACCAGGAGTACGTGGTCACGAATCGCCGGGTGCTCCAGGTCGCCGGGGTGCTCAACAAGACGTCCATGGATAGTTCGCTCGAGAAGATCAACGACGCTCGCCTCTCGCAGTCGGTCTTCGGGCGGATGTTCGACTTCGGCGACCTCGACATCCTGACCGCTGCCGACACCGGGGTCGACCGATTCAGGATGCTGCGCGGTCCGATCCGCTTCAAGCGCGCGATGCTGGACGCCAAGCACGAATACGAGCAGGACATCGTGGGCGGCGACCGGACACCCAGCCCGCCGCTGCGCGCCGCTCCGTCGATGGCGCCCGCGCCGACCGAGATCTCAAGCGGCGGCGCGATGGCTGGCACGGGCTTCGACGAGACCGCCGCCACGGCGCGCCCGGGCGGACCACCACGCAGCGCCACCACGGCGGACGAACTGACCCGGACCCTGGCCAGCCTGGCCGACCTGCGCGACCGTGGCGCCATCAGCGCCGAGGAGTTCGATCGCAAGAAGGCGGACCTACTCAGCCGCCTGTAGGTCAGACCGGCCGGGACGCCGCTACGATAGGGGCGTCCTGACCCGTAGCCGTCCGAGGGCCCTTGAACCCCGAATTCCTCGTCGAGCGGTTGATCGCCGCCGGGCTGATCATCCTGATCTCGTTCCCGCTCCATGAGTTCAGCCACGCCTTGGCGGCCTATCGCCTGGGTGACGGCACGGCCAAGCTGTTCGGTCGGCTGACCCTGAACCCGATCGCCCACTTCGATCCACTGGGCGGCATCCTGCTCATCGTGTCGAGCCTGGCCGGCTTCGGCATCGGCTGGGCCAAGCCGACACCGGTCAATCCGGCCAACCTCCAGGGCGGTCGCAACGGGGACGCGATCGTGGCGATGGCCGGGCCCGTCTCGAACCTCGTCATCGCGGCCGCCGTCGCCATCCCGTTGCGCTACATCGAGGCGACCGGCATGGAGATCCCGGTCCAGATCCTCAACCTGCTGGCCCTCTTCGTGTTCATCAACATCGCCCTGTTCCTGTTCAATCTGCTCCCTGTCGTGCCGCTAGACGGTTCGCATGTCCTGTTCGCGCTGATGTCGCCATCGACGGAGTTCCGCTATCGCCCGGTGCTCACCCAGTACGGACCGATCATCCTGCTGGCAGCGGCATTCCTGCCCATCCTCCCGGGTGGCAACACGATCTTCGGAGCGGTGCTCGGCGCCCTCGGCGATCCCATCTTCGAGTTGCTGGTCGGACGTGGATTCTTCTTCTGGACATAGCTGGTGGGCCGGCAAGGTCCGCCAGTTCCGGGCACACCTGCGGGCCCGCGTGCGCCCCCCCGAACGCGCGGCGTTGGTCGTCTGGCTGACCCCGGCCCAGCTCGCCCTGTTCGACCGCATGCACGTGGCGGACCGTCGTCACGGGCTGGACGTCCTCGCCACGCTCCGCGGGAACGTCTCGACCGGCGTGGGCGTCGCGCACGACCGCGCGGTGGACCTCGACCTGCTGCTCGCAGGTTTGCTGCACGATGCGGGCAAGGGGCAGACCGGCGTCTGGCCGCGGGTCGCCTACGCGCTGGGCCAGGTGTACGGCCCCTGGATCTGGCGCCTCGCGGCCGTCCTCCCCGGCTTCGGGCCGGCGCTGACCCGGCTTCGCGAGCACGCCGAGGTTTCCGCGACGATGGCCGCCTCGGCTGGTTGCGCGGCCCGGACCGTGGAGCTGATCCGGAACCAGGACGCACCCACGGATCCGGCGGCCGGCCGCCAGCTCCAGCTCGCCGATGAGGCGAACTGAGATGACCGTCCACCCGCACCAGGATTCGAACCCGCGCCCGCCGGTCGCGGTGATGGACCCGGTCAGGGCCCCCGCGCCGGCCGTCCGGTTCGGCGACGCCCGGCGACCCGAGACCGCGACCCAGGTCCAGGTGGCCCAGTTCGACGGGCCGCTGGCCCTCCTGCTGTCACTCATCGAAGCCCGCCAGCTCGATGTCCTGACCGTGCCGCTGGACGGGCTCGCGGCGGCCTACCTCGACGCCCTGGCCGGCCTGGAGTCGGACCGCCTCGGGAACGTGAGCGCCTTCGTCGCCATCGCCGCGCAGCTCATCCTGATCAAGAGCCGAGCGATGTTGCCCCGCCGGGTCGAGACGGATCCGACCGGCGAGCCGCTCGACGACGCTCCGGATCCCGAGTCCGAACTCCGACGCCGGCTCATCCTCTACCGCGCCTACCGCGATGCCGGCGCCCGACTCGCGGCAGGTGCCGAACGACGACTGGGCCTGTTCCGGCGGGAGGTGACCGCCGCCCGGGCCTCCGCCATCGCCGGGGCTCGGCCGGTCGACGCACCGCGGCTCGATCCGAGGCGGCTCGGACAGGCCCTCGCTCGCCTCGTGGCGGTCGCTCCGTTGGTGGCCATTCCGGCCGAGGTCATGGTTCGCACGATCACTCTGACCGAGCGGGCCGCGATCATCCGGGCGGCCCTGCGCGCGGCGCCCACGGTCGTGCTCCAGGACCTCCTCGACGGGACGCGCGACCGGGTCGTGATCGCGGTCACGTTCCTCGCGATGCTGGAGCTGATGAAACGCCGCGAGATCGTCGTTCAGCAGGCTGAGCCGTGGGGCCCGATCGTGGCCCGTGCGACGACGCCGGACGAGCGGACGGCAGCGGGCGCCGCGGAACCACACGAGATGGACGAGACGCCGCTCGACGAGTCACTGGGATCGTTCGCGTGACCGACGAGCTCGCGACGATCGCGCCGCCGACCCTCGATCCGGACACGCCCGAGCCGGTCTCGCCGGCCCCGATCGAGCTGACCGAGGCAGCCCTCGAAGCCCTCCTGTTCGTCGCCGAACGACCGCTCACCCGCCGCGAGATCGCCGCCCTGGCCGGTACGGACCGGGCGACCGTGGACGAACGCCTGGGCGACCTCGAGGTGGCGCTGCGTGAACGCGGCGTCCGGCTGGTGACCGACGGCGACCGCGTGGAACTCGCGACCGCTCCGGAGGCGGGTGCCCTGGTCGCCCGCTACGTAGGCGCGGATGCGATCCGCCTGTCGGCCGCGTCGCTGGAGACCCTCGCCATCATCGCCTACCGTCAGCCCGTCACGAAGGCCGCGATCGAACGCATCCGCGGGGTCGACTCCGACTACACCGTGCGGGCCCTGCTGCATCGTCGGCTCGTCGTGGAGCTCGGTCGATCGGATGCTCCGGGCCGACCGTTCCTGTACGGCACGGAGTTCGAGTTCCTGGAGCGGTTCGGCCTGACCAGCCTCGACGAGCTTCCAGCGCTCGATGTCGATGTCGCCGCGCGCCTGGCCGAGGAAGGTGCCGAGCCCTTGACGGAACCGCTCTTCGGGATCGACGGCGAAGCCGAAGCCGGGACCGACTGATGCCGCCCGAACGCCTCCAGAAGGTGCTCGCCGCGGCCGGCGTCGCGTCGCGTCGCGCCGCGGAATCGATGATCGCCGCCGGACGCGTCACCGTGGATGGCAAGCCCGCGAGTCTCGGCACCCAGGTGGACCCGGAGCGTGCCATCATCGCTGTCGATGGCCGGATCATCGGCGCTGCTGCGGCCCATGCCTATCTCGTGCTGCACAAGCCCGCCGGGGTGACCTCCACGACCCAGGATCGCCACGCCGACGCGACCGTGCTCGATCTCGTGCCCACCGCACTCGTCCCCGATGGCGCGCGACTCTACCCGGTCGGCCGGCTCGACCTGGACAGCGAGGGGATGCTGCTCCTCACCAACGACGGGGGCTGGGCGGACCGGGTGCTGCACCCCCGCCACGGCGTGGAACGCGAGTACGCGCTCGGGCTGGCGACCGAGTTGAACGTGGAACAGGCCGAGCGGCTGCGCGATGGGATCCAGCTGCCGGAGGGCCTCGCGACCCTGACCGGGCTCCGTCCGATGACCACGCTCGAATCCCATCGCCTCGCCGACCTGTTGCGACCGACGCCCGACCCGCAGCTCGCCTGGTACCGCGCGACGCTGACCCAGGGTTGGAAGCGGCAGCTCCGCCGGATGTTCGGGGCCGTGGGCGCGCCCGTCCAGCGGCTGGTCCGTGTCCGGATCGGCCCGGTCCGGATCGATGGCCTGCACACCGCCGCGATCCGGCTCCTCAAAGCGCCCGAGATCCGCGGTCTGGGTGCCGGAGCCGGCCGGTCGCGCGCGGCCGGCCCGACCTCGGATCGACCGAGCCCCGCACCCGATCGGCCGGGCCCCGCCCGGCCGCTGCGGTCGGCGGCCCGGCGACGGACCGAACCCTGATGGATCGACTCGTCGTCGCGCTCGACGGGCCGGGTTCGTCGGGCAAGAGCAGCGTCGGTGCGGCGGCTGCCCGGACCCTCGGTTACCGGTTCTGCGACACGGGCCTGCTCTACCGGGCGGTGACCTGGCTGGCCGAGGCGCGCGGCGTATCGGTTGATGATCCGACCGGTCTCGTGGACCTCGTCGACGTGGTCGACCTCGCACCCGATGACGCGGGCCGCCTGGCGCGCGTCGTGGTCGATGGGGTCGACCATACGGGCGACGTCCACAGCCCGGCCGTGGATTCGGCGGTCTCGGCCGTTTCGGCCGTGCCGGAAGTCCGAGCCGCGCTGCTCGCTCGCCAGCGCGCGCTGGCCGCGGAGGGTGGGATCGTGATGGCCGGTCGGGACATCGGGACCGTCGTCCTGCCCGACGCCGACCTCAAGATCTATCTCGACGCCTCGGTGGACGAGCGCGCCCGGCGACGCGCCGAAGAACGAGGTCTCGATCCACATGGCACGGAAGCCGCGTCGATCCTCGAGGCGCTCCGACGCCGGGACCGACTCGATACGACCCGGGCCGTGGCGCCGCTCCGTGTCGCTCCCGACGCCCGGATCATCGCGACGGACGACAACACGTTCGAGTTGACCGTCGGGACCGTCGTGGCCACGATCCGCGATGCCGAGGCGCGCCGGGACGATCGCGCGACGGGCAACACGAAGGGCGACCCGCCTGGGCCGGGGGCGCCCGCGTCCAGGTGACCGCCCAGACGCCCCTCCACCGTGAGATCACGCCGCTCATCTGGCTGACCGCCCTGGGTGGCCGCATCTTCGCCACCCTTCTCGCGCGCGTCCGCCTCGAAGGCGCGATCGATGCGATCCCGCGCGACGGGCCGGTGATCATCGCGGCCAACCACGCGTCCAACCTGGATCCGGTCGTCATCGGTTCGTGGCTCCTCCCGACGCTCGGCCGGCGGATGCAATGGCTCGGCAAGAAGGAGCTGTTCACCTGGCCGATCCTCGGCTGGTTGGCCCGCAACGGCGGCGTCCATCCGGTCGACCGCTCGACGGCGGACGTGGAGGCGTTCCGGCTGGCGTCGAGGATCCTCGATGAGGGCCACGTCCTGTTCGTCTTCCCCGAGGGCACGCGCAGCCCGGATGGGACGCTCCAGGAGGCGCGCGACGGGGTGGCCGTGCTCGCCCTGCGGACGGGCGCCGCGATCGTGCCCGTCGCGATCGCCGGCTCGCACACCATCTGGCCGCGCGGTCGGCGCTTCCCGCGACCCGGCGGCCGAGTCACGGTCCGGGTCGGTCCGCCCTTCCGACTGGGCGATCTCCTGCCGCTCGGCGTCGACCGTCGCGCGGCCAAGGGCGTCGCCACGACGATCCTGATGCGCCGCATCGCTGCCCTGCTACCACCCGACCAGCAGGGGGTCTACGGCTCCACCGAGGTGACCGCCATCCGCCCGCCAGGTGCCCCAGACCGGTGATCGACTAGGGGGCTGAACGGGCTCCCGTGCGATAATCGGAACGTGCAGATGGTGGAATCGGTCCGGATCGCGAAGCGCACCGGATTCTGTTACGGGGTCCGCGAAGCGATCGACAAGGCCAAGGAGGCCTCGGCCGCCGGCAAGTCCACCCATACCCTGGGCCAGGTCGTCCACAACGAGGGGGTCGTGCGCGATCTCCAGGCGCTCGGCATCAAGACGGTCGATACCCTTGACGATGTCGATCACGGCGCGGCTGTCGTGATCCGTGCCCACGGCGTCCGCCCGGACGTGATGGAGCGCGCCGAGGAGCGCGGCCTGCAGGTCATCGATGGCACGTGCACGTGGGTCATCCAGGAGCACCGCGAGCTGGTCAAGCTCGTGGAAGAGGGCTACACGATCGTCCTCCTCGGGACGCCCAAGCACGCCGAGGTGGTTGGCATGCTCGGCTTCGCTCCGGACGCGATCGTCGTGGACGAGGAAGAGGAGTGGGAGACCGCGATCCCGCGCAAGAAACGGATGGCGCTCATCTCGCAGTCCACCCAGCCGCCCTGGAAGTTCGAGCGCCTGGCCGCATTCATGACCTCGCGCGCCCACGAGCTGAAGATCGTCAATACGGTCTGCCCGGTCACGATCCGCCGTCAGCAGGACACGCTGGAGACGGCACGGGAGGTGGACCTGATGGTCGTCGTCGGCGGGCGGTCCAGCGCGAACACGAAGGAACTGACCCGGCTGTGCGAGATCGAGGGCACGCCCGCGATCCAGATCGAGAGCGTGCACGACCTGACCGACGCAACGATCTTCGGCGAAGCCAAGGTCGTCGGCGTGACCGGCGGCACCTCGACCCCCATCGAGGACCTGCGCGACGTCGCGCAGCGCATCCTCGAGTTCGCCGGGACGCCCAACGCCCAGGCGCACGCGTCGGAACTCGCCACGGAAGCGCTGGAGCGCGCCGCGACCCCCGCCGGACGGACGACCTCGCTGCCGAACCTGGGCGCACCGCGTGACGCCGGGCGCACCGCCGGAGCCGCCTGACCATGGTGGCCGAGTCGTCACGCGCCACGACGACCCGGCTCGGGGGGGCCCTCCCGGTCGTCGCCATCGTCGGTCGGCCGAACGTCGGCAAGAGCACGCTCTTCAACCGGATCCTCGGCTCGCGCAAGGCGATCGTGGAGGACCGTGCCCGGACGACCCGTGACCGCCTGTACGGTGACGCGGAGTGGAACGGCCGCCGGTTCGTCATCGTGGACACGGGCGGCCTGGAGACGGATCCCGACGATCCGATCGAGGCACGCGTGCAGGAGCAGGCCCGCCTGGCCATCGGCGAGGCGGATGTCATCCTGTTCGTGGTCGATGCCGCCGCGGGGCTCACGCCGGCGGACGACGAGGCGGCGACCCTCCTGCGGCGCGCGTCCTCGCCGATCATCGTCGCCGTCAACAAGGCGGACAACGACAAGCGTGAACTCGAGGGCGCGGAATTCCACGCCTTCGGCTGGGACGAGACGTACGCCATCTCGGCCGCGCACGGTCGGGGCACGGGAGACCTGCTGGACGCCATCGTGTGGGCCCTCCCGCCCGAGACGGATGAGGAACTCGCCCGCAAGGCGCGCGAGTCGCAGGCGGACGAATGGGCCGACGAAGTGGCGGCCGGTCGCCTGGAACCGTTCGTGGTCGACCAGCCGGAGGACGAGCAACTTGACGAGGAGGACGCGCCGACGCTCGACGCGGAGACCGCCCGCTGGGATGCCGCCATGGCGGCCGAGGCCGACACGCGACCCGCATCGATCGCCTTCCTGGGCCGGCCCAATGTGGGCAAGTCCAGCCTGCTGAACGCGTTGCTCGGCGAGGACCGGGCGATCGTCTCGGACATCCCGGGCACGACCCGCGACGCGATCGATACCCGCCTGGCCTGGGGCCGGACGGAGGTCATCCTGATCGACACCGCTGGCATCCGGCGACGAGGCAAGGTCGCGTCCGGTCCCGCCGCGGAGCGCTATTCGACGCTGCGCGCGCTGAGTGCGCTGTCCCGGGCGGATGTCGCGGTCATCGTCATCGATGCCGTCGAGGGGCTGACCGCGCAGGACGCGCACGTGGCCGGGTACGCCGTGGAGGAAGGGAAGGGCGTGGTCATCGCCGTCAACAAGTGGGACCTCGTCGCGGAGAAGACGGACCGGACGTTCGACCAGTACACCGAGTGGATCCGCAACGAGGTCCCGTTCCTGGACTTCGCTCCGATCGTCTCGATCAGCGCCAAGACGGGACAGCGGGTGGGGCGGGTGCTTGAGGCGGCCGTGGACATCTGGGCGGAGCGTCGCCGCCGGATCCCGACCGGCGAGCTCAATCGGCTGCTGATGAACGCGACGGAGCGGACCCCGCCGCCGCCCGTGCGCGGCCGCCGCCCCAAGCTGTTCTATGCCACCCAGGCGGCCGTCGCGCCGCCCACGTTCGTGTTCTTCGCCTCGGATGCCTCGACCGTCCACTTCAGCTACCGCCGCTACCTCGAGAATCGGCTGCGCGAGGCGTTCGGGTTCGATGGCACGCCGATCCGGCTGGTGTTCCGGGACCGATCGTCGGTGAAGCTGCCGCGCCGCAAGAAGGCTGCCGCCGCGTCTCCATCCCGCAAGCCCGCCACCCGCCGAAGCACGACCGCCAAGGCCAAGCGCGCCCGCTGATGGGACCCGCTCCGAGGGTCGCGGTCGTGGGGGCCGGCGCCTGGGGCACGACCCTCGCCAGGCTCGTGGCGCGCACGGAGCCGGTCACCCTGCTGTGCCACTCCCCGGAGACGGCGGCACGGATCGCCGCGACCGGGCGGAACGAGGCGCGGCTGCCCGGTGTGGACCTGCCGGACGGGCTCCGCGCCACGGCGGATCGGGCGGCCATCGGCGAGGCGAGGGACCTCGTCATCGTGGCGGTCCCGTCGGCCCATGTGCGTTCCACGATGACGACGCTCGCCGGCGTGCTCCCGCCTTCGGCCGACGTGCTGTCCGTCGTCAAGGGCCTGGAACGGCGAACGCTGCTGCGGATGAGCGAGGTGATCGCCGATGCCGGTGGTATGGCAGCCGAGCGTGTGGCTGCCCTGTCCGGACCCAATCTGGCGGCCGAGGTCGCCCGGAATCTCCCCGCCTCTGCCGTCGTGGCCGCGCGGGACATCGCCCTTGCCGAGCGCATCGTGAAGCGAGTCGGACGACGCCGCTTCGGCTCTACGTCAACGCCGACCTGCTGGGCGTGGAGCTTGCCGGGGCGCTCAAGAACGTCATCGCGATCGCTGCCGGCGCCGCAGACGGCCTCGGCTTTGGTGACAACGGCAAGGCGGGACTCCTGACCCGCGGCCTGGCCGAGATGATGCGCGTGGGCATCGCTGCCGGTGCGGATCCGCTGACCTTCGCGGGCCTGGCCGGGATGGGCGATCTCATCGCGACCTGCGGGTCACCCCTGTCGCGCAACCACCGACTCGGGGTCGAGCTCGCCCGCGGCCGAACCTGGACCGAGATCGAGGCCACCCTGCCGGGCACCGCCGAGGGCGCTTACACGGTCGAAGCCGCCCTCGGCCTGGCCGACCGGCTGGGCGTGGACACGCCCATCGCCCGGGAGGTCCACCGCGCCCTGTTCGAGGGCAAGAACGTCAAGCGCTGCCTGGTGGACCTGCTCGCCCGCGAACCGACCGAGGAACTGGCGAGCCAGGGGGTCGGGCGCCGCTCCGGGTGCTAGACTGCGCAGCCTGTCGGGGCGTGGCGCAGTCTGGTAGCGCACCAGTCTGGGGGACTGGTGGTCGTCGGTTCAAATCCGGCCGCCCCGACCAAAATCCCCTCGTGAACGTGCCTCCGAGGGTGGAGCCTTCGTGCCATGGTTCATCGGCGAGGTGTTCTCCGAACCGGACTCTCAGGCGACCATCGACGAGGTGGTGGGCATCGCGCTCGAGGCCGACCATGCGATGTTGCTCCAGCAGGCGGCCGAGCTCGGTCGGCGCGGAGTGCGGGGTCGGAGCGCGCCGCAGCCGCCATCAGCGGATGGCGCCAGGCCTCGTCGCTCCGCAGGAACCGGAGGCCGACAACGCTTCCGACTGCGTCGCCGACTCCAAGCCTTCCCCTGCGGGCGCACCATCGCCGACGGAGTCCGCTCCACCCGCTACATCGGACGTGCCGCTCGTGCCCGTGATCGGGGTTCTGTCGTCCGCGCTCGAGGCGACCCTGACGCGTGACGCTCTCGCGGGCGGCGTGACCGACGCCGATGCTGTCGTCGTGCTGCTGGTCCACGAGGACCGCGGCAGGGTTCTGCGCGTCATCGAGCGACTGGGAGGGGCACCGATCGCGATCGACGAGCTCCGCGCGGCGCTGGAGACGGCTCCCCACGAGTCGAGGCGGGTGACGCCCACAAGACCCTCGTCCCGCCCCATCCTGGAGCGCCAGCGAGCCGAGCCCCTCGAGCGCCAGCGAGCCGAGCCCGGCGACGCGTCACCATCGCCGCGCGCGACAGGGCCGGTCGCGAGGCACCGGTCCCGCGGTCACCGAACGTTCGAGCCGTCTACACGCTCCGGACCATCATCGCGATGGGGCGGCGATCGACCGCGGAGTCGCCACAGGAGTTGTCTCGTCTCGTAGACGAGGCGTGGCGGTACGCCCCGCTTCCGCCACGACGCGGCTCCCAGCGCCAGGTCGAAGGACGCTGCTGCGTCATCGAGCGACCGATGATCACGGAAGACGCGCCGGGCCATGGATGATCGTGCCGCGTCCAGCGGATCCCTCGTCTCGATCTCAGCGAGCAGATCCACCAGCTCGCGTCGTCCAGGGTCCCATCGGTAGACCCAGGGATATGCGTCCGCCAACAGGTCCTCGCTCTTTCCCACCGCTGTGAGCCTCCGCGATACCGGGATGACCGCGGGGCTCTGTGTGAACAGGAACTCCGCCATCACTCCTGAGACGTCGCCGATCATGATGTCGGCGTCTCGGAACGCTTGGGCCTTGTCCGGTGCGCGCACGGCTCCGCTCGCGAAGAGTCGCTCGACAACCCGGTTCCGGTCCGGCAGGCGGAGCCCCGTAGCCGGATGTGGCCGGACGATCATGGTGATGCCTCGGTCCATCAGCTCGGGCAGCTGCGCCGCCAGGATCGGGGCGACGTCGGGTAGCGAGGAATAGTCGAGTGAGTCGGAATGACCCTCCCAGGTCGGGGCGTAGAGGATCGTGCGGATCGGGCGTGGCCGCGTCCGAGCGTCGACCTCCACGCCCTCCACGATCGGCGCGCCGATCGCACACGCACCGAGCGCGACCCACGCGCGCATGGCCGGATGGAACCGTCCGACAGCTCGATAGTCGGCGACCAGGACGGAGTCGTAGAACATCGCCATCCGGAACCCCGATGTCCTCTTCTCGCTCTCACCATGTCCCAGCCACACGTGGGAAGCGCGCCGAAAGCGGTCGATGACGCGAAGGTTCTCTCGTTTGCCGCTCGTGTAAAGGAAGCCCCGAAGACCGGGGGATGTCCCGAGGCAGCGCATCCCTTCAGCGAAGTCTTCGACGATGACGCAGTTGGGCAGGGACGCGACGCGGTCCCGGACGGCATCCGGGAAGACGTTCGCGCTCGCGGCGACCGCGAAGCGGTACCGGCTTCGGCGGATGTACGGGAACCAGATGTCGAACTGCCAGGCGCGCACTTTCTCGGGCCAGAAGAGGCACCAATCGGGCTGGAACGCGCGGAGCGCCTTCGTGCTCTCCGGCGTCAGCGATCGTCGCTTCACGCGCGACGCCACCCCGGAGCCTTGGCAGTGCGCTTGCCCGCGTCGGCCGGCCCGATGATTGCCAGCGACTCGCCATTCAGCAACGGAAGGACACGTGACGGAGCGCAAGACGACCGTGTCGGGGCGTGTGACAGCGCGTGACCCCCGCTGCCTGCGGCGTTGCGGAACGCCGCGGGGGCTTCGCTAGCCGCTGACATCACCGCACACCCTATCAGGTTCCCTCCGGACGCCCCGTCGGCAGCGCTTGACCTCCGTCGCGCGGTCCGCCTCGCCAGGCGTGGCGGGCAACGCCCGCGGTGGACGATAGTCCCCGCGTGCGGCGGATACCATCGCGGCGGGCGGCGACGATCCTCCTGGATCGGGGCGTCGCGAAGACGGTCACGGTCAACGGCAAGGGCGTCGACTACCCGTGGGAGGGAGGGCGCGTCGAGATCACAGGGTACCGCTGCTGCTCGCAGTTCGGGCACAAGGTCCCGGAGTGGGAGCGGACAGGAGATGGAGGACACGCTCGTGGGTACGCGACCGAGGGAGCCGGGCGTTGGTACGGAGGGCATTCGAGGACCTCGGTGCCCGCCGGGTTTACGCCACGACGATGGTGGTGAACGTGGCCTCGCGGAGGGTCATGGTGAAGGCCGGGCTGCGTTCGTCCGGGTATTCCACCAGGCTTGGCCGGATCGAATCGAGGGCGAGGAGCACGGTGACGTCGAGTACGCGCTGACCCGTGACGAATGGGAGCGCCGCGCAGTGCCAGGACCAGCGTGTAGACGACATTGACCCGCGTCTGGAGGCGCCGCGCGGCTTCCACGTCGACGACGCCTGACAGGCAGCGGAGGCGCGAGGCGTCACCGACCCGCGGTGGCGGCCGGGAGCATGACCGTCACCGAACCTCGTTTCACGACCACGGGCAGCTTCTGGGTGATGGCCGCCTTCGTCGCGGCGGTCAGGCCGACCGCGGGGAGGCGCACGAACATCGCCGCGTTGCTCCCGGCGAAGTACGCCTCTATCGCCTGCTGGTAGATGGGTGCGCCGCGGCGCGATGCGCCTTGGGGCCCCGGTGCCAGACGCCCGCGATCCGTGTCGAACGCTATGCCGGTCGAGTCGAGGACGAGTCGGCATCCGTTCTGGAGGTTGCGTCGCAGACCCGTCGTCTCAAGAAGGAGGGTAGGGGCGTCCGCCGACACGCAGCGGGCGCCACCGAGGTCCTGTTCGAGAGCGGCCCGCTGGAGGACGGTTCCCAGCTGATGCGGCGTCGTAAGCGCGATGCCAGCGGCAAGCAATGCGAGTCCGCCGCGCGCCGCCATGCCGCGCCGTCGGTGGCGATCGAGCGCCCCGACGACCTTGGCGGCAGCAGTGCCGAGGACGATCGCAGCCGCCGGAGCCACCCAACCCCGGTAGTGCGAGAGGAAGACGGGACCGGCGAGCAGGTAGGCGGTCTGCACCACGATCAGGACGCACCACATGCGTGCCGCCGGGACGCGCGCGGCGACTCCGACGACGGCGGCGGCACCAAGGGCCGCGAGGCCGAGAACCACGGCATCGATCAGGAAGCGGGTGCCGCCGAGGGGGAATGATTCGATATCGCGCAGCCGCCGGATGATCGAGACCCCGCTATCCGGTCGGGCCAGCTGGTCGAGGAGCACGAAACGGACGAACTCGCTCGGAGCCGTGAGAAACGACGGGAGGCACACGGCGGTGAACGCCGCAGCCGCACCGGCCACGAGAGCGAACACTGGACGACGCCAGCCGCCAGGCGAATCGCGAGAGGCGAGAGCGACGCTACCGACGACAATCAGCAGCGGGATGGCCTGCCACAGCTGGATCGCGACCGAGAGTCCGAGCGTGACGCCACCAACGGCCGCCCAACGTGTCCCGAGCGGTCGTTTCCAGCTGAGGACCAGCGCGCTGATGAGCAGCAGCGTCGTCTCAGGTGCGAGCAGCAGCGTCGTTCGCTCGACCCGGATCGCGCTGTACCAGATCGCGTATAGCGCCCCT
>JACCVB010000285.1 GCA_013698385.1 Chloroflexota bacterium | reverse complement strand
GTGGCCGGGTGGGTCCACATCTCCCCGTCCATCGCCGGGGCGACGACGACGGGCGCGGAGGTCGCCAGGCAGGTGGCGGTCACCACGTCACCGGACAGCCCATGGGCCATGGAGGCCAGCCAGTGCGCCGTGGCCGGGGCGACGACGATCGCATCGGCGCTGTCGGCCAGGACGATGTGCCCGATCCGGCCATCGGGCAGGGGCGCCAGGACATCCGTCTCGACCGGATGGCGGGAGAGGGCCGCGAACGAGAGCGCCCCGACGAACTGGGCAGCGGCGGGGGTCAGCATGATCGCCACGTCCGCCCCCTCGGCACGCAGAAGCCGGAGCAACTCCACCGCCTTGTACGCGGCGATCGATCCCGTGACGCCAAGACCGATCAGCCGACCCACGAGCCGGCCTTCGAGCCGCCCGGTCACGGCAGGCCGAGCTCCAGGCGCTGCCCACCGGTGAGCTCGGCGTGGAGGATCGCCAGCCCCTTGAGCGTCAGGTCCGGATCGATCACCCGGATGCCGTCAAGGGCGGCGGCCCACGGCGCGGCCGACAGGCCACCGGTCAGGATCGCCTGGACCTCGGCCGGAGCCACCCCCGCGAGGTCGGCCAGTTCGGTCCGGACGCGCGTCAACAGGCCTGCCACGAGGGCCTGGTAGCCGAGCACCGTGCCCGATCGCATCGCGCTGACCGTGTCGCGCCCGATCGCGCGCTCCGGGGTGCGCAGGTCGATCCGCGGCAGTTTCGCGGTCCGGGCGGCGAGCGCGTCGAGGCCGAGCGCCAGACCCGGAGCGATCGCCCCGCCGACGTAGGCCCCGTCGGCGGCCACGCAGTCGAACGTGGTCGCCGTCCCGAAGTCGACCACGACCGCGGGCGTGCCGTACAGGCGCGCGGCCGCCAAGGCGTTCACCAGCCGATCCGCCCCGACCTCGCCGGGCCGGTCCACCCGGACCGGGATCGGCACATTGCCGGCCGTGGCCGAGATGAGGGGAACCTCCCGTCGAGTGGCGATCGATTCGACGGCGGCCGTCAGCGAGGGCACGACGGACGCGCACGCGATCGAGTCGATCGCGTCCAGGGAGCCGCCGTCGAGCCGCAGGACCCCGTCGAGGAGCAACTCCACGTCGTCCGCAGTGGCGCCGTCGACCGTCGCCAGCGCGCGCCGCGCGACCAGCGTCCCGGCCTCGAAACGACCGATCGTGATGTTCGTATTGCCGATATCGATGGCCAGCAGCATGGCCGCGATGATACGCGGCCGGACGGCGCGAACCCTGACAAGACCGGCCGGCCGTGCGGTACCATCCGCTCGTCCGCGTCGGTCCCGACCAGCCCTCGCCCCCAGGAGTGCGATCCGTGTCCACCCCACCGGCCGCCAAGTTCTTCGTGAACCAGGGCGTCGTGACCAGCCGCACGGACATGCTCCACCTGCTCCGACCGCTGCTCAAGCAGACCGTCACGTACCGCTACCAGCGCGGCCGCGAGGTCGTCGCCCACGGCACCGGCTGGGTGGAGCGGATCGTGACCGAGTCGCCTGAGACGTCGACCTACTTCACGCCCCTGGCGATCACCCTCAATATCGATTCGTTCGAGCATCTCGAATTCGAGACGCGCTCCGACCAGCTCCTGGTCTACGCTCTCGTCCAGGGCGATGAGCGGGTCGTCGTCGAATTCGCGCCGATCGGCCCCGGAGCCGACGATGCCTCTCCATTCGCCCCGCGCCAGCTCGCATTCGACACGAGCGACGTCGTCCAGATGGAGCTGCTCGGGCTGGAGCTGCGCGCCGACGAGGAGTAGTCGACTGCCCGCCGTTCGGGGCCGCCCTCAAGCCCCGCGTTCACCCCGGACATACGGCAGGCCGAGCGCTGCCGGTGCCCCGATCCGCTGGCGCAGCGCCTCGCGTGAACCGATGATCACGACGACGATCACGAACAGGTACGGCAGCATCTCCAGGAAGAACGTGGCGGACCGGCCGGCCGCGAAGGGATTCGCGACGCCCAGGATCGTGTCCACCCCCTGCACGTCGAGGATGGATCGGAAGATCGCCCCGAACAGGTAGGCGCCGACGGCGGCCCGGACCGGACTCCACTGCGCGAAGATCACGAGTCCGATCGCGATCCAGCCGCGCCCACCCACCGTCTGGTCGCCGAACCAGCCGGGCGAGATGGCCAGGGTGATCGTCGCTCCGGCCAGGCCCGCCAGGATCCCGCCCAGCACCACGTAGGCGTAGCGGGTCAGGACGACGTCGACTCCCTGTGCGTCGGCGGCAGCCGGCCGCTCCCCGACCGCCCGCAGATGGAGGCCGGGCCGCGTCCGATGGATCCAGTACCAGGCGAGCGGAACCAGGGCGAACCCGACGTAGGTCAGGACGCTCTGGTCACGGAAGAAGATGCCTCCCAGGAACGGGATGTCGGCCAGGAGCGGGACGGTCAGGCGAGGCAGCGTAGCCACGGCACCGACGCTCGAGAGGCCGTTCCCGAGGACGCGGGCAAGTCCCGTGCCGAGGAAGGTCAGGGCCAGCCCGGACACGACCTGGTCGGCGCGCAGGTGGATGGACACGACCCCGTGCAGCACGCTGAGCAGGCCGCCGGCGAGCATCGCCACGATGAGCGCCAGCCACGGGTTGCCGGTCGCAGCCGCCGCGGAGAAGCCGGCCACGGCACCGATCAGCATCATTCCCTCGACGCCGAGATTGAGCACGCCCGCCCGCTCGGCGAAGATCTCGCCGATGGCCGCGAACAGCAGGACCGTTCCGCTGGCCACGCCTGCGGCCAAAATCAGGGTGAGGTCCATCAGGTCGCCCCCACCGCGCCGCGTCGCGCGACACGCACCCGGTAGCGCACCAGCACGTCGCTCCCGATCAGGCAGAACAGGATGATCCCCTGGATCATCGCGGGCACGCCGGACGGCTGGATCTCGCGGCCAGCCAGGATCAGCGCCCCGAACAGGATGGATGCGAGGACCACCCTCCACGGCCCCAGGCGAGCGAGGTACGCGATGATGATCGCCGTGAAGCCGTAGCCCGGCGAGATCCGGTCCTGGAGCCGATGGACGACGCCCGACACCTCGCTCATGCCGGCCAGGCCGGCGAGGGCGCCCGAGACGGCGAACACCACGATGACGTACCGCGCGATATCGACGCCGGCGTAGCGCGCGGCCGTCGGGTTGTCGCCGATCAGCCGCATCTCGTAGCCGAACCTGGTGCGCGAAACGACGACCCACATGATCGCGGTCGCGACGAGGGCAAAGACGAGCCCGAGATGCGTGGTCAGTCCGCCCAAGGCAGGCACGCTTGCGGCGAAGTCGGTCAGGCGGGGCAGCCAGGCGGTCCTGGGAAACGTGACCGACTGCTGGAACCCACCTTCGCTCCATGGCCCGAAGACCCAGAACTGAAGCCAGGCCAGGGCGATGTAGTTGAGCATCAGGGTGGTGATGATCTCGTTGACCCCAAGGCGAGCCCGGAGCAGGCCCGGGATGAGGCCCCATGCGGCTCCGGCCATCGCGCCAGCGAGCATCATCACCGGGATGACCACGATGGCCGGCGTGCCCACGGGCAGGACCGGCGCAAGAACGACCGCGCTGGCGCCCCACGCTCCCAGCAGGAACTGGCCCTCCGCCCCGATGTTCCAGAGGCGCATCCGGAAGGCGAGGGCACACGCCAGGCCGGTCAGGATCAGCGGCGTGGCCTTGACCAGCGTGTCGCTGATCACCCCGATGTTCCCGAAGGCGGCGTTCACGATGTGCAGGTAGACGCGAACCGGATCGCCACCGACGAAGGCCAGGACCAGGCCTCCGATGACGAACGCGACGATCAACGCGGCCACGGTCATCGCGGCCGAGACCCAGCCGGCGACCGCCCCTCGAGGTTCGAGGCGAACGATCATGGCGGCGGCGCCCCGGGCGCGCTCGCTACCGCGGCCGCCATGCCGGCCAGGGCCTCGACGCCGGCCCCACCGGTCATGTGCATCCCGATCTCGTGGAGGTCGGCTCCGCCCGCGGGCATCTCCGCGCTGATCCGTCCCTCGAACATGACCAGTAGCCGGTCCGCCAGGGTCCGCAGCTCGTCGAGCTCCTCGGAGATGAGCAGGATGGCCGTGCCCTTGGTCCGCAGTTCCAGGAGCAGCCGGTGGACGACCTCGATCGCCCCGACGTCCAGGCCGCGCGTGGGCTGGACCGCGATCAGGACGGCTGGAGCGGCTTCGATCTCGCGGGCCAGGATGAGTCGCTGCAAGTTGCCACCCGACAGGATCCGCACCGGGGAATCGATCGACGGCGCGGAGATCGAGTAGCGCGCCTTGAGGTCCGTCGCGAGGGCCCGCGCGGCGCCGTCGTCGAGGAACGGTCCGCGGGCCAGGGGAGGCCGCCGAAAGCGCTTCATGACCAGGTTGTCCACGATGGACAGGTTGGGGGCACTGCCCACGCGCGCGCGGTCCTCCGGGACATGGCCGACGCCTGCCCGGAGCGCAGCCCCCGCGGCCTGCCCACCGATGTCCACCCCATCCACGACGATCCGCCCGGTGCAGCGGCGGAGGCCGGTGAGCGCCTCCGCGAGTTCGGACTGGCCGTTTCCGGCGACGGCCGCGATGCCTACGATCTCGCCCGCCCGGACCTGGAGCGAGACGCCGCGCAGGGACTCGATGCCCCGGTCGTTGGAGGCGTGGACGTCCGCCGCGGAGAGGACGACGCGCCCGGGTGCCGCATCCGCTCGCTCCAGCGTCTCGAGGACCGGGCGGCCGACCATCAGGCGGGCAAGGTCGGCCGGGGTGCTGCCCACCGGTGAGATGGCGGCAGCGGTCACGCGGCCGGCGCGCATGACCGTGATCCGATCAGCAACGGCCAGGACTTCGCCCAGCTTGTGGCTGATGAAGACGACGCTGCGACCCGTGCCGGTCATCGTGCGCAGGGTCGCGAAGAGTTCCTCCGCCTCCTGCGGTGCGAGGACGGCCGTGGGCTCGTCCATGATCAGGATCCGGGCGCCCCGATAGAGCATCTTGAGGATCTCGACCCGCTGCTGCTCCCCGACGGAGAGCTGCCAGACCCGGGCACGGGGGTCGACCCGCATCCCGACGCCTTCGGCCATCTCCGCGACCGAGGCCTCGGCGCGGCGCAGGTCCAGACGAAAACGGGGGAGGGGCAGCCCCAGCAGCACGTTCTCCGTGACGGTCTGGGATGGGACCAGGGTGAAGTGTTGATGGACCATGCCGATGCCGGCGGCGATCGCATCGCGCGGCGAGCGGAACCTGACGGCCGCCCCGTCCACTAGCAGCTCACCGGCTTCGGGCTGATAGAGCCCGGCCAGGACGTTCATGAGCGTGCTCTTGCCCGCCCCGTTCTCGCCCAGCAGGGCATGGACCTCGCCGACTCGGAGATCGAAGTCGACCTGGTCGTTGGCGAGGACTCCCGGGAATGACTTGACGATGCCGCGCGCCTCGATGGCGAGCGGCATCGTCGGAGTCGGGTGATCCATGGACCCGGTCATCGGATCATGTCGCGGGTGACCGCTCAGGACAACGGCGGGAGCTCCACCGTGATCCCGTCGGCCCACCAGTACATGCAGACCTTGCATTCGGCGCCCGGAGCACCCGGCGGGAACTGGTCAAGATCGCTCTGCTCCAGCTTGGCCCCGGCGGCAACGATCTCCTTGCCGGTGTTGTCCTTGATAGGTCCGGCGAAGACATCGAAGCGGGTGAAGTCGCCGTTCAGCATCTTGGACAGGGTGTCCTTGATCAGCTGCACGTCAGCCGCCGGCAGGTCCACGATGCCCTTCTGGGCCGTCTCGCCGGCCATGAAGCCATACAGCCCCATCGCCTGCGATTCGGCGTCGAAGTACTCGTAACCCGCGGTATACGAGCCGGCCTTGACCTGCTCGGCGATCCGGGCGTATTCGGGACCCCAGATCCAGTAGGGCGCGGTCAGGCACGCCTCGTTCTTGCACGAGGACGGGTGGTCGTAGGTGACGGCCCACTTGCCCTTCTCGGCGGCGACATCGGCGTTGGCGGGTGTGTCCGCCCCGGTGAAGACGACCTGCGCGCCCGCATCGAACAGCGAAGCGGCTCCGTCGCGTTCCTTGACCGGGTCATGCCAGGTGTTGATGAAGCGGATATCCATCGTGCACTCGGGGCAGGTTTGCTTGGCACCAAGCATGATCGCGTTGCCCAGGCGGATCTCCTCGGGGATCGGGAAGGTCGCCATGTAGCCGAGCTTGGGGTTGCCGTCCTTCTTGGCCCGCGATCCGGCGACCATGCCGGCCAGGTACTTGAAGTCCTCCATCGCCCCGAAGAAGTTGCCGAAGTTCTTGCCGTTGGACTTGAAGCCGGTGAGGTGCAGGAAGGTCGTCTTGGGGAACTCCTCGGCCACGGTAGCCATCGGGTCCATGTACCCGAAAGACGTTCCGATGATGAACTGGAAGCCCTTGCGCGCGAGGCTGCGGAAGACCTGCTCGGAGTCCGCGCCCTCGGGCACGAGCTCGACGTACGCGACGTGGGAATCCGGCACGTTCTCGCACACGAACTGGAGGCCTTCGTAGTGGGCCTGGCTCCAGCCGCCATCATCGTGCGGACCGATCAGGACCATCGCGACGTTGAACTTGCCGGCCTCGACGTCCGGCACCTGGAGGTCCCCCCCGGCCTGGGCGCCGGTTCCGGCGCACGCGCCACCGGCCCCACCCTCGGACGGTGCCGCTGACGCCTCTTCGGCAGATGGCGCGGCGGAGGCCGGCTCGGCGGTGGCCGCCCCGCTGGCTGCTCCCCCGGTGGTGGCCGCGGCCGTCGGCCCATTCGAAGCGCCAGGGGTGGTCGCACAGGCGCTCGCGATGAGCACCGCGCTCGACAGGAGCGCAATCCACGATAGGTGTCGCCGCATCACCGATCTCCTCCTCCAACAACGATGCCGGCCTCGCCATCGGATCGATGACCGGCGCGACGTGTCCCGCGACAGGATAGCGGCGCGGCCGGGCAAGGGAACGCCGTGAATCTTGCGGTCCCGGACCGGGCCGGTCGCGTCAGGGGAAAAGCAGCGCTCTGGTGCGGCATGGCGTTCCTGTACCATCGGCCGCGATGTTCGAACGGACCGCGTTGCCCGAGGGGCCGCGCGTCATCAGCGCCCGCCTGGCGGGGGCCCGTTCGGTCTCCATCGCGGCGTACGTCCTGGCTGGTTCGCGGCTGGAATCCGCGGACGAGGCCGGCGCGGCCCATTTCATGGAGCACATCACGTTCAAGGGCACGGCCGCGTATCCCTCGACGCGCGCCATCAGCGAGGCGATCGAAGGCGTCGGCGGCTCGTTCAACGCAGCCACGGACCGCGAATCGACCGTCTACTGGGTGCGGGTGCCGCGCCGTGAGGCCGCGCGCGCGATGGACGTGCTGGGTGAGCTGATCGTGCGCCCGACCCTCGCGTCGCGCGAGATCGAAGGCGAGCGGAGCGTGATCATCGAGGAGATCCGGTCCTATCTCGACGATCCCTCGGAGTACGGCCAGACCCTGTTCCAGACGGCACTCTTCGGCGACGGTCCCCTGGGTCGCGAGATCTGCGGCGACGAGGCCGGCGTCCGGGCCCTGCCAGCGGCAAGCATCCGCGAGTTCTGGCAGACCACGTACCGGCCGGCCAACACGGTCATCGCGGTCGCCGGCGACATCGATCATGAGGCGGTCGTCTCGCTTGCCGGCGCGGCCTTCGGCACCGGCGATGGCCCGCTCCCGACCTGGGCGCCGGCGCCCAGCCTGCCCGCTGGCGAACGGGCGATGCTCGGCAAGCGCCACACGACCCAGGCCCAGCTCATCGTCGGCCTGCCGGCCCTGCCCAGGGATCATCCGGATAGCTGGCCGCTGGCGATCCTGAACGCGGTCCTGGGGGACGGGATGAGCAGCCGGCTCTTCCTTTCCGTTCGCGAGGAGCGCGGGCTGGCCTACGACATCAGCTCGGGCCTCGTCGACTACGCCGACGCGGGCGCGCTCGAGGTGTCGGCGGGCGTCGATCCAGCCGCATTGCCGGAGGCGCTGCGCGCGATCCTGGACGAGTTCGTGCGCCTGCGCGACGAACTCGTCCCGGTCGAGGAACTGGACAAGGCGAAGCGCTACCTGGGCGGCGGGATGGAGCTGCGCATGGACGAGACCCGCCACCTGGCGTCGTGGATCGGCGGGCAGGAGGCGCTGCACGACCGGGTTTTGACCCTCGATGAGGCCCTGGCCGAAGTCGAGGCGGTCACCGCGGCCGACGTCCAACGTGTCGCCACCGATCTCGTCCACGACGATCGGCTGCGCCTTGCGGCCGTCGCCCCGGCCCGCCACCTGCGCGGCCTGGAGCGGCATCTGCGGCTGCCATCATGAGCGAGACGGCGAAGCGGTTTACCGGTCGGGAAGCGGACCTGCTGCTGGCGGGCGTCCATCTGCGCCTCGGGTCTCTCGCCCTGGCGCGCTCCGAGCTCGAAGCGCTGGCCGGGCGCGATGGTCTGGACGAACCGGGGCTCGTCGACCTGGCCGAGGCTCGCTGGCGCAGCGGGGACCTGGAGGGAGCCGGCGAGGCCGCCGATGCGGCGATCCACGACGGCGAGGGCCCGCTCCTGGCCCTGATCGTGGCGGCTGAGGCGGCCGCGGCGCGTGGCCGCCCGACAGAGG
>JACCVB010000126.1 GCA_013698385.1 Chloroflexota bacterium | reverse complement strand
GGACGAGGGCACCTTGAGGCCGTGGCCTCCGGACGTGCGCTGGCCCGGGACGCTCGGGCGGCCGCGGCGGCGGGCGATAGCCCATACCTCGTGACCCGCGCCGCGCTCGTCGGGGCGGATCGCCTTTCGGCCAGGGACGTGGCGGAGGGCGAGGCGACCAACGACCTTGCCTGCACGATGCTCATGGACCAGGCCCGGCGGGCCGTCGCGGTCGCATGCGTCGGCTTCGTGAATACGTTCAACCCGCACCGGATCATCATCGGCGGGACGATCGCCTCCGCCCAGGGCGAGCGGATGCTCCAGCCGGTCCGCGCGGCGATCGCGACCGAAGCCTTCGGTAGTGCGGCTCGGCGAGTCACCGTCCTCGGACCCGAACTCGGCCCGGACGTGTCCCTGGCCGGGGCCTACCCCCTCGTCCAGGAGCGACTGTCGACCGCGGCTCATCCGGTCGACGAGACGACCGACGACGCCGCCAAGGGTTCGCCACCTGCAACGGCCGAGCGACTGGCGCAGGTCGACCCGATGCCCATGTCCGTCCCGAGCCCCTAGACTCCCCGCAGCCCCGCCCCACACCCTGGAGGTCTCCCATCATGTCCATCCGCGTCGGCATCAACGGTTTCGGTCGGATCGGTCGGCAGTCGCTCAAAGCGCTGATCGAACGCGCGCCGGATGTCGAGGTCGTGGCCGTGAACGACCTCGTCGACGCCGAGATGAACGCCCTGCTGTTCAAGCACGACTCGACGTACGGCGCCTATGACGGCACGGTCGAGGCGGGCGACAGCTCGATCATCATCGACGGGCGCGAGATCAGGATCCTGGGCGAACGCGACCCGGCGGCGCTGCCGTGGGGCGATCTCGGCATCGATATCGTGCTCGAGTCGACCGGCCTCTTCACTGACGCCTCCAAGGCCAGGGCGCACCTCGATGCCGGCGCGAAGAAGGTCATCATCAGTGCCCCGGCGACCGGTGAGGACCTGACCGTCGTCCTCGGCGTCAACGAGGACCGCTACGATCCGGCGGCGCATCACATCATCAGCAACGCGAGCTGCACGACGAACTGCCTCGCTCCAGCGGCCAAGGTCGTGAACGACCTGTTCGGCATCGAGCGCGGCCTGATGAACACGATCCACAGCTACACGAACGACCAGCGCATCCTCGACGTCGCGCACAAGGATCCGCGGCGCGCACGCAGCGCGGGCCAGAACATCATCCCGACCTCGACCGGCGCCGCGAAGGCCCTCGCGCTCGTGATCCCGGAGCTGAAAGGCAAGTTCGACGGCTTCAGCCTGCGGGTGCCGACGCCCACCGTGAGCATCGTGGACTTCACCGCGACCGTGCGCCGCGAGACCAGCGTCGAGGAGCTCAATGACGCCTTCCGGGCCGCCGCGGCCGGACCCCTGGAAGGCATCCTCGGTGTGTCGGACGACCCGCTCGTGTCGACCGACTTCAAGGGCGACAGTCGCTCATCGATCGTCGACGCGGACCTGACGATGGTCCTTGGCGGGACGATGGTCAAGGTCATCAGCTGGTACGACAACGAGTGGGGCTACAGCTGCCGCGTCGCAGACCTCATCTCGTTCGTCGGGGCCCGCCTGCCGGTCGCCGCGGCCTGATGGACAAGCTCACGGTCCGCGATGCGGACGTCGCCGGCAAACGCGTCTTCGTCCGGGTCGATTTCAACGTGCCCCTGGCGGACGGCAAGGTCACGGACGACTCGCGGGTCCGGGCCGCCATCCCGACGATCAACCTGCTCCTGCAGGCCGGGGCGCGTGTCATCCTGGCCAGTCACCTCGGCCGCCCGAACGGCAAGGTCTCGGATGGGTTGCGCCTGCGGCCGGTCGGCCAGCGCCTCACGGAACGCCTGCGTCGGCACGTTCCGGTGACCGGTGATGCGCTCGGGATCGGGACGGAGGATGCGATCAAGCGGCTTCGGCCGGGCGAACTGCTGCTCCTGGAGAACCTGCGGTTCCACGCGGCGGAAGAGAAGAACGACCCGGCCTTCGCGGCCCAACTGGCGTCGTACGCGGACATCTTCGTGAACGATGCGTTCGGCACGGCCCACCGGGCGCATGCCTCGACGGTGGGGATCGCCAAGCTCCTGCCGGCCTATGCCGGATTGCTGATGGAGCGTGAGATCGCGGTCCTGTCCAACCTGATGGACGAGCCCGCCAGGCCGTTCGCGGCGATCCTCGGCGGAGCCAAGATCAGCGACAAGATCCGGATCATCGATCACCTGCTGACTTCAGTCGATCTCCTCGTACTGGGTGGCGGCATGGCCAATACCTTCCTGCTGGCGCAGGGCAAGGCGATCGGCAAGAGTCTCGCGGAACCCGATCGCGTGGCGGACGCCCAGCGGATCCTCGCGTCCGCGGAGAAGAACGGCGTTCGGGTCGTTCTGCCGGTCGACGTGATCGTGGCCAAGGAGGTCACCCGGGGCACGGAGTACAAGACCTTGCCGGCCGAGAAGATCCCGGCCAGCTGGCACATCGTGGACCTCGGCAAGGCCAGCCAGGACCTGATGGTCGACGCGCTCGCGGATGTCCAGACCGTCTTTTGGAACGGGCCCCTGGGCGTGTTCGAGATCCCCTCGTTCGCGCACGGCACCAAGGCCGTCGCCCGGATGCTGGCCGATCGCGCGGACAAGGGCGCCACGGTCGTGATCGGCGGCGGCGACTCCGTGGCGGCGATCACGCAGCAGGGCCTGGCGGACCGGATGACCCATATCTCGACGGGCGGCGGCGCATCGCTCGAGTTCCTCGAGGGCCGCGAATTGCCCGGCGTGACGGTCCTGCTGGATCGGCCGGTGCCCGAGCCGAGAGCCCGGCGCAGGAAGAAGGTGCCGGCCAAGACGGCCACCGCGTCCACGGTGGAGACATCGGATTGACCACGATCGACGCGATCGACGCGCGGGAGATCCTCGATTCGCGCGGCAACCCGACGATCGAGGTCGACGTGGTCCTTGCCGACGGATCGGTCGGACGCGCGGCGGTGCCATCGGGTGCCTCGACCGGCGCGCACGAGGCAGTGGAACTGCGAGACGGGGACGAGGACAGGTTCGGTGGCAAGGGCGTGCTCGGCGCGGTGGCCAACGTGACCGAGACGATCGGGCCGGAGATCCTGGGGCTGGACGCGTCCGACCAGGCCGGGATCGACGACCTCCTGATCGAGCTCGACGGGACCCCCGACAAGGGTCGGCTGGGGGCCAACGCGATCCTGGGCGTGTCGCTCGCGTGCGCCCATGCCGCGGCCGCATCCTACGACCTGCCGCTCTATCGCTACCTCGGCGGGGTCGGGGCGCGAATCCTGCCGGTGCCGATGTTCAACATCCTCAACGGTGGCCGCCACGCCCAGGATTCGACCGATTTCCAGGAGTTCATGGTCATGCCGGTCGGGCTGCCGACGTACGGCGAAGCGCTGCGTGCCGGAGCCGAGATCTTCGCCGCCCTGCGCGCGATCCTGCACGAGGCGGGCCACGCCACGGGCCAGGGTGACGAGGGCGGATTCGCGCCGTCGCTGCCGTCGAACGAAGCGGCGGTGGAGGTCATCCTGCGAGCGGTCGAGCGGGCCGGGTATCGACCCGGCGAGGACATCGGGATCGCCCTGGATCCGGCCACGACCGAGCTGGTCGAGGCGGGTTCGGGTGCCGACGGTGGACCGACGCGCTACGTGCTCGCGCGAGAGGGACGCACGCTCGAATCCGGCGAGCTGATCGACCTGTGGGCCGATTGGGTGGCGCGCTATCCGATCGTGTCCATCGAGGATGGGCTGGCCGAGGACGACTGGTCTGGCTGGGGTCAGTTGACCGAACGCCTGGGTGATCGGGTCCAGCTCGTGGGCGACGACCTCCTCGTCACGAATACCGCGCGGATCGCCCGCGGGATCGAGGAGCGTTCGGCGAATTCCGTGCTCATCAAGCTGAACCAGATCGGGACCCTGACCGAGACGCTGGAAGCGATCGACCTGGCGCGCGGCGCGGGGTGGTCGGCGGTCGTGTCGCATCGCTCGGGCGAGACGGAGGACACGACGATCGCGGACCTGGTGGTCGGGGTCGGGACGGGCCAGATCAAGACCGGAGCACCGTCGCGCTCCGAGCGGGTGGCCAAGTACAACCGGCTGCTGCGGATCGAGGGCGAGCTCGGCGACTCGGCGCGGTATCCGGGGCGGGCGGCGCTGTCCGGGTCGGCGGGCGATCCGGCATCTTCGGCGGCCTCGTGACGAGGTTCGTCGATCGCGGGGCGATCACGGCGGCGTATGTCGGGATCGGCATGGCGGTCACGGTCGCGATCAGTTTCCTGCTGATCATCCCGATCGAGCCGATCGTCTGGCTCCTCGCCCTGCCGTCCGGACTGCTCATCGGCTACTACGCGAACCAGCGCTCGGATCGTCGGGCCGGCCCGTGGGCACGGATCCTGGTCAACGGCCTGTTCGCGGGCGTGGTGACCGGGCTCACGGCGGCGATCCTGTTGCTGGCAGTCAAGGCCCTCTTCTTCTATGCGGACAACGGCTACCGGGATGCCGGCCTGGGTGGCTCGGTGAGCTGCACGGCGGGCGCCGACTGCGTCTACCAGCGGTACGTGGACCTCGGTCGCGGTTCGGACCTGCGGGCCGCGGGCGTGACCGACGCCTCGACGTTTACCGGTTTCTACTGGGCGCAGCAGTTCTCGGCGGCCGGGCTGATCGTGGTATTGACCGCAGCCGGGGGCCTGATCGGCGCCGGGCTGTACGGCACGTTCCGGCCCAAGCCGGCAGGCGGCGGGGTGGCCGTCACCCGCCCTTGACCGGCGCCCTGCCGATCGAGGCCACGCGAGAGCGCCGGACGCGACAGCGCCGGACATGAAACGCCCCGGGATTGACCGGGGCGTGTCGGCGGTGGTGGCGCGACGATCCCGATCAGGGCTTCGTCGCGGCCTTCTTCTTCGGGGCGGCCTTGGCGGTCGAAGCCTTTGCCGCCGACTTGGGCGCCGGGGCCTTGGCTGCTGCAGTCGTCGACTTGGCTCCCCTGGTCTTGGATGCGGTCGACTTCGCCTTCGACGCAGCCGCCTTGCTCGTCGTCGACTTCGCGGTCGACTTCGCCGGTGCCTTGGTCGCCTTGGCGGGCGCCTTGCCGCCAGCGGAGTCCGCGGTTGCACTCGAGCTGGCTGCCTTGGCCGCCGCCGCCTCGGCACGGGCCGTCTTGCTCAGGGCCGCTCGGGCCTTGCCGGCGGCGGTCTGGGCACCCTTGGCCTTGGTCGACTTGCCCGCCGCGATACGGGCCTTCGCGGCCTTGGCCGCGGCCGTCTTGCCGGTCTGCTTGGTGGGCCGACCGCCGGCCTGGACCGCGGTGCCCCCGGCGGCGGCGTTGACCCGGATGGTCAGGCGTGACTTGCGGCGTGCCGCGGCGTTCGGGTGGATGGCGCCGGCCTTGGCCGCTCGATCCAGGGCGCTGAGCGCCTCGAGGAGGGCGACGTTCGGATCGGAACCTTCGACCGGGTTGGCGACCGTCGCCAGGGCCTTGGCGACGAGGGTCTTGGCGGCGCTGCGTCGCGGGCCAAGGATGTCGTGCCGGCGCTGCGCCTGACGGACGCGCTTGAGGCCGGACGGCGTCCGGGCGCCGGTCCAGGTGCGGGGCGTCTTGGCCACGTGGGCGAACCTCTGTGTGCGTGTGAGATAGGGCTTGACGGGCACCGGGACACGAAGTGAGCGCCGGGCGCGAAGGCGGATAGTAGCACAGGGCAAGCGAAGCACCCGCGACGAACCGCGCGCTCGATAACGAGGGATCGGCCGCCCCACATCGCCGCTCGCGACCCGGCACACTGGAGCGTGTGACGGCGATCATCGGTGGCCTGGGGGCCGCCATCCTGTGGGCGACCGCGACCGTCGCCTCGTCCCGTTCCAGCCGGCTGATCGGCTCGCGGGTCGTGCTGGCCTGGGTGATGATCGTGGGCGTCGCGGTCG
>JACCVB010000279.1 GCA_013698385.1 Chloroflexota bacterium | reverse complement strand
GCCCTGACCCGGAGCCCCGCGGCCGCCCCGCCCCTTCGGCGAGCGCCGGTCTCGCCCCTGAAGATCCGGTCGACGGCTCGCTGTCGCTGGACGGTCTGGTCGCTGCGTGGCCGGGCGTGGTGGCTCTGCTCAGTCGCCAGCCGGCGGTCAAGCAGCTGATCCTGACCTGTCGGCCGGTGGCCCTGGAGGGCACGATCGTGGCTCTCGGCTTTCCCGAGGAACAGGGCTTTCTGCGTGACATCGCCGAACGCAAGCGGGGCGCCATCGAGGCAGGCATCCGCGAGGTCGTCGGCCACGACCTGGCCGTCCGCTGCGTCGTGGCCAATATCGAGATGGCCTCGATGCCACGCGCGGACGATCTCGTCGCCGAGGCTCGACGCATCTTCGGCGAGGACCTGGTCGACGTTCGCGAGATCAGCTGACCGACCGCATCGCACGGTCGCCGGGCCAGCGATCAGACTAGGCCGAACGATCATTCGAGGAGGACACCGATGGGCATGGCCAACCTGCAGCGGATGGCTCAACAGATGCAGCAGGAGATGCTGCGCGTCCAGACCGAACTCGAGTCGGCCACCGTCGACGGCTCCGCCGGAGGCGATGCCGTGAAAGCGACGGTCACTGGAAAACAGGAGCTCGTCAGCCTGACCATCGATCGCTCGGCGGTCGACGCCGACGACGTCGAGATGCTCCAGGACCTCGTGGTCGCCGCGGTCAACGACGCGCTGCGCGCCTCGCGCCAGCTGGCCGAGCAGAAGATGGCGGCGGTCACTGGCGGTCTGAAGCTGCCGGGCATGTGAAGGGAGCGTGTCCACCCCTCTCATCGAGCCGGTCGCGCGCCTCATCGAGTCCTTCGGGCGACTCCCGGGGATCGGGCCAAAGACCGCTCAACGCCTGACCTACCACCTGCTTCGCGCGCCCGACGCCGAAGCCCGAAGCCTCGCCTCTGCTCTCGTCGCCGTACGCGATCAGGTCGTGTTCTGCGAGCGCTGCTTCAACATCAGCGATCAGCCGCTGTGTGCCATCTGCCGCGATCCGGGTCGGGACGAGGGCCGGCTGTGCGTCGTCGAGGAACCGCTGGACGTGCTCGCCCTGGACCGAACCGGCGAGTTCAAGGGTCGATACCACGTCCTGCACGGCGCCATCTCGCCGATCGACGGGATCGGCCCCGAGCGTCTCCGGATCCGGGAGCTGCTGTCGCGGGCCGACCAGGCTGGCCGCGAAGGCCGGCCATTCGAAGAGATCATCCTGGCCACGAATCCGACCCTCGAGGGAGAGGCCACGGCGATGTACCTCGCAGAGCGGCTCGAGTCGAGCGTCGGGGTCGTGACCAGGATCGCGCGCGGCCTGCCGGTGGGCGGCGACCTCGAGTACGCCGACGAGGTGACCCTGATCCGGGCATTGCAGGGTCGGCGTGCCGTCGAATGAGTCACCTGCTCGCCGAGATCGGTTTGCGCCTGGTCAAGGCTGGGGCGGCGGGAGTCCTGGGGCTGATCCTGTACCTGGTGCTCACGGGGCCGCTGGCCAACGCGGAATCGGTCGAGCTAGCCCTGCTGTGCTGGCTGAGCGCAGCCGCCTTCATCGTCCTCGTCGAGACGAGCCCGATCTAGGCTCGAGCCTGGCGGGATGTCCCCGCCCCCGATTGACAGCCGCCCGGAGGCTTCCTACTATTCGCCCGTGCGCCTCGCCAAGGGGCGCTCGGATCTCGGACCGGCGCGAAGGACGGGTTGACAGCACGGCGACGAAGGAGCATCATGTCCCTTCTGCGCCACGCGCTTTTGTGCGCCGTCGACGCGGCACCTTAACAATTGAAGAGTGACAGGAAACATCTGGACAAAAGATGTGCGAGCGATCGAACCCTCGGACGAAAGTCGCCGTAGCGATACGGTGCATTCATTCGGAGAGTTTGATCCTGGCTCAGGATCAACGCTGGCGGCGTGCATGAGACATGCAAGTCGAACGGACGAACGGAGCTTGCTCTGTTCGTTAGTGGCGGACGGCTGAGTAACGCGTAGGTGACCTGCCCCGAAGTGGGGAATAACTGCCCGAAAGGGTGGCTAATACCGCATGTGGTGATGCGTTCGTTCGCATCAGTAAAGCCGCAAGGCGCTTCAGGAGGGGCCTGCGTCCGATTAGCTCGTTGGTGGGGTAACGGCTCACCAAGGCGACGATCGGTAGGTGGTCTGAGAGGACGATCACCCAGACTGGGACTGAGACACGGCCCAGACTCCTACGGGAGGC
>JACCVB010000277.1 GCA_013698385.1 Chloroflexota bacterium | reverse complement strand
CGCCTTTTTGGTTTGCGCAGGCGATCGTGCGACCCACTCAGCGACCTGCCCATCTGCGTCTCACGGAGCCGAATCCTATCATCCAAGGGCCTCGCCCTCCCGACCGGCGCTTCACGCCAAGTGTTCGTGGTTCTGAGCACACCGCTTCCCTGGCAAGCGCAGTGTCGCAACGCTCGCTTACCTGCGACGTATCCGTCGCCGTTTCACGTGAAACAACGCCTTTAGCGGTCGTACTACCGCACCCAACCGATGGGACCGGTTGCCGCCTCAGGCCGCCCGTGGGATACTCCGGTCGGGACGTCGCGTCCCCGATCTGAGGTACGGTGAGGTCGTTGGCGCGACCGTCTTGCCGCTTCGTCAAGGGACTCGATTCGTCCGATGACCCTGCTCCTTGCCGCCGTCGGCGCGGTGGTCGCCGCACTCGTCGAGCTCAGCGTCGGCCCGCACATCCGCATCGGCGGCGCGCAGCCGCACTTCGTCCTCGTGATGGCCGTGGTTCTCACGATCGCTGTCGGTCTTGAACCGGGATTGGTTTGGGCATTCGTTGGTGGGATCGCGCTCGATATTTTGGCGCAACGGCCGCTGGGCAGCACTTCGTTCGCACTCCTCGTGTGCGTGGGCGGGACCACGGTCCTCGCGCGGTCCATTCCTCACATCCGTCCGGTCCTGCCGATCGCGGCGGTCTTCATCTTCAGTCTTGGGTACTCGATGATCCTATTTACGCTCCAGGGAGCGCTTGCTGCCCCGCTCCCGATCGGTGAGCCCTTGGGCAGCGTCATCCCCGGCACCCTGTACGACGTCGTCCTGGCGGCGCTCGTCGGGCCCTTGAGCATCGCCGTCCATGACCGACGGCGCGCAGAGCAGGAGCGGGTCGCCTGGTGAGCACCTTGATGGATGGCGGGCCGGTCGAGGCCCGTCGCCTGTCACGTTTCCTGGTGTTCGCGCTCATCGTCGTCGTTGGAGTTGGAGCGCTTACCGCGAGACTGTTCTATCTGCAGGTCTCCAACGGCCGCCAGTACGCCACGCTATCCACGCGGAATCGAACCGTGCTCGAACCGATCCCCGCACCGCGCGGCGTCATCTATGACAGGAACGGACGCGCGCTGGTGTCGAACGTTGCCACGTTCGCCGTGAAGATCCGTCCGGCCGACCTGCCCAACCAGGTCCGCGACGAGGTGGTCGTCCGCCTCGCATCGATGATCAAGATGGACCCGTCGGGTATCAACGCGTCGATCGACGCCAACCCGGGTTCTGCGTTCGACCTCGTGCGGATCGCCCAGGACGTCGACGAATCCACGGCCCGCCTGATCTCGGAAGCCGGTGACGCCCTGCCCGGCGTGGAAGTCGCGGTCGAGGCTCGGCGGCAGTACGCAGACGGGCCGCTGATGTCGCAGATCCTCGGCTATACGGGGCCGGTGTCCGCTGAACAGCTGCCCAAGCTCAGGGACCGTGGCTATCAGCCGGACGACCTGCTCGGCAAGGCCGGGGTCGAGTCCACGTACGAAGCCGAGCTTCGCGGGACGTACGGCCAGGAAAGTGTCGAACGGGACGCCACCGGCCGTCGGACCCAGGTCCTGCAGACCGTCCGGCAGGCTGATCCCGGCGCGTCACTGACGTTGACGGTCGACACGCAAGCCCAGAAGGACGCGCAGAAGGCGCTGCGTTGGGCGATGGACAAGATCGGCCTCAAGCGTGGCGTGGTGATCGCGATGAACCCGCAGACCGGCGAAGTCCTCGCGATGGTCAGCCTGCCCACCTACGACAACAACCTGTTCGCGCGAGGAATCAGCAACGCCGACTTCGCAAGCCTGCTCAAGGACCCGGACAAGCCCCTGCTGAACCACGCCACCCAGGACAACTACCCGCCCGGGTCCACCTACAAGCTGGTGGCAGGCACGGGCGCACTCGCCGACAGGAAGATCACAGACCAGACTCGCTTGATCACCAAGGGATATCTCACCCTGGGTTCGACGCGCTTCTATGAGTGGAATCGACGAGGCTGGGGACCATGCGACATCTACTGCGGGTTCGGGCACTCGAGCGACACGTTCTTCTTCCAGCTTGCGGGCAAGCTCGGGATCGACCGACTCGGGTACTGGGCCGAGGAATACGGCTTCGGCTCGCCGACGGGCATCGACCTTCCGGGCGAGGTGTCGGGCATCGTGCCCACGAATGCCTGGAAGCAGGAGGTGCTGGGGGCCCCGGTCTTCGGTGGCGAGACCTATCAGGCGGGGATCGGCCAGGGGTACGACGTGGTCACCCCGATCCAGCTCATCAACGCGTATACCGCGCTCGCCAACGGCGGCACCCTGTATGAACCGCAGATCGTGCGCGAGGTTATCGGCGCGGACGGCACCGTCATCCGTCCCTTCGAGCCCAAGGTGCTCCAGGAGATGGACGTGAATTCGAGCGTGCTCAGGACCATGCGCAACGCCGCGCGGAACACCGTCCTGCTCCGGCACACCTACAACCTCGTGGACCTTCCGATCAAGGTGGCCGGCAAGTCCGGGACAGCAGAGTTCGGGAAGCGGGACAAGAAGGGCCGCCTGCCGTACCACTCCTGGTTCGTCGGTTTCGTCCCGAAGGACCCGAAGAATGGCTCGTTCGACAAGCCGGATTCGGAGCTGGTCGTGCTGGCCTTCGCCTACGACTCGCGGACGAAGGGCAACGTCGCGACCGAGATCGTGAAGTACTTCCTGCAGCTCCATTACGGGATCAAGAAGGACTACCGGAACTTCGACCTCCTCGAGCGCGGCAACTTCTACCAGGGCAACTGAGTCGATGACGACCGGACCGCACCCGCTTTTGGGTCACCGATGGGCGTGATCCGAAGCCAGCCCGCCCGGATGACCGATTGGGCCGCCGCCTCCGTCGGGGCGGCGTGGCGATCCTTCGACCTGCAGCTCGCGACGTATGCAGCGCTCCTCGTGTCCGTCGGCCTCGTCATGGCCTACACGAACAGCGTCGAGGCCGGAAGCACCCCGCTGGAGGCGGGAACCACCTTCTCCCGCGGCCTGATGTGGGCTGGCATCGCGATCGTCGCGTTCGTCATCACGAACGTATTCGACTACCGCTGGCTGAGAACGCTGGCCTGGCCGATCTACGCGCTGCAACTCGGACTGCTGGTCCTGACCCTCCTGATCGGCAGCGGCGTCGGGGGCTCTGCTCGCTGGATCGCGCTCGGGCCGCTGACCTTCCAGTTCAGCGAGCTCGCCAAGATCCTGATGATCATCGTCCTTGCCCAGTATCTCTCCAGTCGTGTTGGTGAGCTCGATCGCCTGCGGACGATCCTCGGTGCCTGTCTCCTTGTGGGGCCACCCCTGGTCCTGGTCATGCTCCAGCCGGATCTCGGCACGTCGCTCGTGTTCGCCGCGATCCTGGCCGGGATGCTGTTCATGTCCGGGGCGAGTCTCAAGTGGCTGGCGGCTCTGGGTGCCGCCGCCGCCGCGACGGTCCCGGTGGCGTGGACCTATGTCCTCCGGGACTACCAGAAGGAGCGCTTGACCTCATACCTCAATCCGAACCCGGATCTCCAGGGAGCCGGCTATCAGCTCTACCAGTCGCAGATCGCCGTCGGCTCGGGCGGCTGGATCGGCAAGGGTTTGACCAACGGGACCCAGGCGCAGGGGGACTTCCTGCCGGTGCAGGCGACGGACTTCGTCTTTTCCGTCCTGGCCGAGGAACTTGGATTCATCGGGGCGATGGTCCTCTTTGGGCTGTTTGTCGTGCTCATCTGGCGGATCCTCGTGGCGGGCTGGCGCTCGCGCGACCCGTTCGGGACGATGTTCGCGGCGGGCGTCGCCTCGATGATCCTGTTCCAGCTCGTGGTCAACGTCGGGATGGTCATCGGGATCATGCCGATCACCGGCATCCCGCTGCCGTTCGTGACCCACGGCGGCGCCTCGCTGGTCAGCATGGCTGTAGGACTGGGCATCCTCCAGAGCATCAACATCCGGCAGACCAGGGCCGAATGGTGA
>JACCVB010000274.1 GCA_013698385.1 Chloroflexota bacterium | reverse complement strand
CGCCAGTTCCAGGCCATCTTCGGCTTCGGGGCGAGACCGATCCGCCTCGACTACCTGGTCTACCTGTGGGCCTTCGTGCCCTGGCTCTATCGTCGGCCGTGGCCGCTCGCGTGGCGCCAGGCGAGGGTCGACGTGCGCCGGCGCCTACGCCCGGCCGACTGAACCCACGACGGCCTCCAGCAGGGCGGGCTCCGGCCCCCGATCCTCGCGCCGTCGCTCGTCGACCGGCCTGAGCAGGCCCGCGCCGATGCCCATCAGGACCACCGCCAGCCACATCGCCGCACGCGGCCCCGCGGCGCCACCAACGGTGTCCATGAGCGTCCCACCGAACGCGATCGCGAGGATCCCGGCGGATCCGGTCGCCACGTTGGACAGACCCATGTACCTGCCGCTGGATGCCTTCGGGATGATGTCCGTCATGAGCGCCCAGTCGACCGCCAGGAAGATGCCGGCCGAGAGCCCGTACAGGACCGCACCGATCAGGGCCACGATGAAGTTCTGGGCGATCGCAACGAGCGCCAGCCCGACGGCACCCACGCCACAGCTGGCGTAGATGACCTTCTTGCGGCCGACCCGGTCGGACACGCGGGACGCCGGGACGACGGCGATCACCGTGCCGATGGCGACGAGGCCGACCATCAGCACGAACGCCGTGCCGGACTGCTGCTGATCCATCCCAAGGGTGCGAACCAGGTAGAAGATGGCGAGGTTGGTGAGGGCCCCACCCGCCATGAGGATGGCCAGCCTGGAGCTCACGAGCCACAGGAAACTGCGCTCGTGCAGGATGTCCGTGCCCCACGCCTCGGCGGCGATGGCGAACCACGATCGGCCGGCCCGCTGTTTGACGACGCCGCCCTCGCGCACCCGGATGACGACCGAGAGCATCGTCACGAGTTCGAGGATGCCGAGCGCGATGAGCCCGAGGCCGAATTGGCTCGTGGCCACCGCGATGCCCCCGATGGCGAAGCCCGAGACGACCCCCAGGATCTGCATCATCCCGACCATGGCGCTCGCCAGACCGACCTGTTGCGCGGGGATGAGGTCGGGGACGTAGCCCTGGAACGGTCCCTGGGCGAAGTTCGAACTGAACTGGAGGAGTGCGACGAACGCGGCGATCGCGATGAGGCCGTTGCTCATGGCGATCCCGATCAGGAAGACGACGTCCAGGATGGAGCCGATCAGGATGTACGGCTTGCGCCGGCCCCAGCGCGTGATCGTGTAGTCCGAGATCGAGCCGATCGTGGGCTGGACCACGATCGCGATAAAGGCGCCCGCGATCGTCAGCAGGAAGAGGGTCCGGCCGGCCACGGTGGCGTCGGGCACGAGGCCGTCGAAGATGAGCCGGCCCTGGAGGATCGCACCCAGGCCGGCGAAGATGGACGACAGGCCAAGCCAGTACAGGGACAGTCGGAACAATTCGCGCTTGGGCAGGAGGTCCGTCGGCCGGCCGCTTTCGTCGATCGCCATGTCGTTGCTCCCTCGACTTCGTTGCTGGAGAGATGACGCTTCATCGAACATGCCGATACCCGCGAGGTCGCGGGTCGAACGACTACCCGGCCCCTGCGCTGATCGATCCCGTGCCTGGCGCCTTGGCGTGCCGCACGCCGCCGTCCGACTCGAGCGAGGCGGTCGTACCCAGGCGGATGAGACGGCGTTCCGTGGCGGATGGCGCGACGAATCGGAAGAACGACCGGTCGAGCGAGTAGATCCCGGTCGAGACGACCCCGATCGCACCCGATCGAAAGGCGAAGACCGGATTTTCGTCGTTGCCTGCGTAGTGGTGCGATGTGCCGTCGGCGGCCAGGACCGCGAGGTTCGCCTCACCCCCGAATCGATCGTGCAGCGCCGACAGCAGCTCACCCGCCGACGTGTCATCGCGCCAGGCATCCTCGAGCCAGCGGGCCCCGACTTCCGTGTCCGCCTTGCCGTGGATCCGCCCCTGCTGGAGGTACGCGACGCGGAGCGGACGGTAACTCTTCAGATCCCCGTTGTGGCTGAAGCTGAAGCGGCCGGCCGGATCATCGAACGGCTGGGTGTCGGGGAGGGCCAGCGTGGACAGCTTCGACGGTCGACGCAGGTGGACGAGTGCCGCTCTCGTCTTCATCGCGCCGACCCTCGCCCGCCCCTCGGGATCGTCAAGAAACGCACGAACATCCCGATGGCTGTGCAGGCGGCCGTCAGCGCCGATCCACGCTGCGCCCCAGCCGAACCCGGCGATCCCGTAGCGTTCGAGTCGTTCCGTGAACGGCCACAGCTCGTCCAGTCGGAACGGCGTCGCGGCCCGGGCGATGAAGTGCTCGCACATCCACGCGGATGCTAACCCGCCGGACGCTCTCCCTGACAGGTGGGACACCAGTAGGTGCTGCGCGGCAGGTCTGTGCCCTGGCGAGTGACCGCGATGGACGTGCCGCAGCGGCGGCACGGGCGCCCGGCACGGCCATAGACGTAGAGGGCGCCCGGGGCGCCGTGGTCGCCTCGGGTCGTGACTCGCTCCGGACCGCGTCGGGCGTCGATATTGGCCAGCATGAGCCGGCGAGCCGTCGCGATCAGTCGGTCGATGGTTGGGTCGTCGAGGTCGGCGACGGGCGTGAACGGCGAGCAGCGCTCGATCCACAGGATCTCGTTCTTGTAGACGTTGCCGACACCGGCCATGACCCCCTGGTCCAACAGCGCGACCCCGATCTCGCGGTCGGGGCGCGACGAGTGGCGCATGCGGCGCAAGACCTCGGCCGTGTCGAAGTCCGGCTTGGAGAGGTCTGGCCCGAGCCTCGACAGCGACGGGTGAAGGTGCTCCGTGCGCTGCTCGAAGAGCTCGACCACGGGGGCGTCGAAGCAGACCGCGACCGACCCTTCGACCTCCAGCACGAGCCGGGCCCGGGCGGGTGGCCGGCGCCAGCGCTCACCGGGGCGATAGCGGTGCCACGAGCCGTTCATGCGCAGGTGCGTCCGGATCTCCAGGCCCCCGTCAAAGCGGATGAGGAGGTTCTTTCCGTGCGCGTCCACGGCATCGATCCGCTGACCGACGACGCGCTGGACCTGGGGTGTCGGGCCCGGACCCTGGGCGCGAGCGGCGGTCACGGAGCGGCCGATGAGGTATGGCCGGAGGCCCGCGGCGGTCCGGAACAGCGTGTCGCCTTCAGGCACTCAGATCTCGGCCGGGTAGCACGCGAATCCGTTGGCGATCGCGGCCCGACGGAGGCGGACATCCCAGGCCACGAGGGGAACCGACGCGACCGCAAGCGCCCGCAGGCTGGCGAGCTGGACGGCGTCGCCCGCGCGGAGGTCGAATGTCTCGGCGACTTCGCCGGCGTCGTGGGCGACGTCCTGCGACAGGTCGATGATGTTGAACGTGGCCCACATGATCGCCAGATCGTCGAGCGCGGCCGCGTGCCGCGCGGCGGAGATCCGTCCCGTCCGGCGCGCGGCGGCCAGTGCCGCGTGCGTCTCGATATACGTGAGGCGACTCGTCGTCACGGAATCGAACCCGTCCACGATCGGCCGGAGGTCGAAGGCGTCCCCCTCGTCGTCGAGATACAGCTTGACCACGGCCGACGCGTCCAGGTAGGCCGTCATCAGCGGATCTCGTCGATCAGATCCTGGGTCGACCCGGTGATCTTCACGCGCTTGATCTTGAGCAGGTCCGACGCAGGTCGAGTCGCCGCCGTCGCCTCGCCGCGAGCGATGAGCTCGAGCAGGCGCGGCGGCATGGACGATCCCGCGATCCTGGCGACCGGCCTGCCGTGCTCGGTGATCGTCAACGTCTCGCCCGCTTTGACGCGTTCCAGGTACATCGACAGGTGGTCGCGGAATTCCCGGACGCCGACGGTCGTCGGGTCGCTGGCCGGTGTGGCGCTTTTCGGCTTCTTCTGTGTCGTCATCCGTGGAATCTAGCACCCGCGCTCGCCTGCGACTCACCTGGCTCCCCTGAGGCTCAGGCCGCGGTACCCGGCGACGAACCCGGCGTCGAGCATGGTGCTCCGGACTGGCGATCCCGACACCGGCAACCTGTCGACCTTGCGGATGACGAGCTCCCGCAAGCGCCCGCCAGCGACCAGCGCGGTCATGCCGCGAACCGCGGCGACGGCGACGTCCGGATCGTCGAAGGCCGGCAGGGTCTGGAGCGTCGCGCCCCCACGCTCAAGGTAGAGCGCTGCGGCGCCGTCCACCAGCACGACATACGCACCGGCTGCGCGCTGGAACGGTCGCCGGTCGCCATCATCGCGGCGCGGCCACGCGAGCGCGGCGCCGTATGGGTTGGCGGGGTCCGTGGCGGCCAGGACGTGGACGATCGGCTGCGCCCGGCTGTCCGTCGCGTCGCGCGCTGCGCGCAGTCGATCCAGCGCTCCCGGCAGCGCGAACTGGGCGGCGCCGAGGCCGTCCACGAAGTAGCCGCGCCGGATCCGGCCGGCATCCTCCAGGGCTCGGAGGATCGGGTAGATCCCGGCGAACCCGCCTTCGAGGCCTTCCGAAACGACGGCCTCGCGGGTCAGCACGCCGTGTCGTTCCAGGATGGCGAGGGCCTGGGCGTGGAGCCGTTCCGTGGCGGTCAGTTCGGCCGGCGGTTCGACGAGCGACCAGCGGCCGGTCCCCTCAGGAGAACCGAACGAGGTGAGTCGACCCGGACGCGGCCGTCGCGATCCGCTGGTCGAGATCGTTCCTCGCCCGCCGGCCGGCCGCTTCCAGCGCAAGGCCCGGAGCGGCGCGAACGTATCGTTGGTGATCTCGCCGGCCCACGTGAGATCCCACAGCGCGTCGAGCACCTCGCGATCCGAGCCGCCACCGGCCGCCCGATGGAGCTCGCGGTAGAAGCTCGCTCCGCGGCTGCCCAGGTGCTCGCGGATCCGTGCGTGGCGGTCGCCCTCGGGCCGTTCCGCCCCGTCGGCGAGACCGAACGGCCGGAGGGCGTCGCGACCCGGCCGGAAGAGCGCGATCCGTCCGTCGTCGCGGCCGAGACCGCCCCGCCCGACCCAGCCGATCTCGCCCATCGCCCCGAGTTCGTCGAGCAGGCGCGGCTGGTACCCCGGGACCCGTGCCGGCAGGACGTCACGTTCCAGAACGGACGCCGGGATGGCCACTCCGGCGAGCTGGTCCACGACGTCCGCGAGGCGCTGGAGGGCGGACGTGCCCCGGAGCGGCGCGGTCTCCGAACCGGGGCCGCCAACCGGCTCCACCCCCTGCCAGGCGGGCAGGAAGCGGGCGAGCGCGACCGGGTCCACCGGCTCCACCTCGCGTCGGAGTCGAGCGAGCGAGCGTCGGCGCAGAAGGCGCAGCACATCCGGATCGCACCATTCGCGTTCCGCCCCGCCCGGACGGAACTCGCCGAGCAGGACCGTGCCGGCGCCGAGCAGCCGCTCCAGGACGTCGCCGACCAGCCCGACCGGCAGGCCCCAGCGCCGGGCGGGATCCGGCGTCAGGAACGGTCCGTGCGTCCGAGCCCAGCGCGCGAGGAGGCCGTCGAGGGCACCGGCCGCTGGACCCAGGAACGCGGCCGGTACGCCGACCGGCGGCGTGACCCCGATCGCATCGCGGTACCTCGCGACATCCTCCATCGCGATCCAGCGGTCCTCGCCGGCGATCCGGGCCCGGACCGCCCGGCGCGAGGCCGCCAGCTCCGCCAACCAGGGTTCCGCGGCCGCCGTCCCGCCCACGGTCCGTGCCGCCACCTCGGCCGGGGTCAGGTCGCCCAGCCGCCGCAGCAGGTCGTGGACCTGGTCCAGGGTCGTCGCCTGGCGATCGTCGGAAAGGGCCTGCAGGGACAGCTCCAGGTCCGCCAGGGCATCCGGATCGAGGAGCTCCCGCAATTCCTCCTGGCCAAGCAGCTCGCGCAGCAGTTCACGGTCCAGGGTGAGGGCGCCCGCGCGGCGCTCCGCGAGGGGCGTATCGCCGTCGTACATGTACGCCGCGACATAGTCGAACAGGAGGCTGCTCGCGAACGGGCTCGCCCGCGGCGTTTCCACCGCGTGGACGGCGATGTCCCGCCGCGCGACGCCGGACAGGATCTCGCGCAGGGCAGGGAGGTCGAACACATCGGACAGGCACTCGCGGTACGTCTCGACGAGGATTGGGAAGCTGCCGTAGCGACTGGCGACGGCCAGCAGGTCCGCGGCGCGCTGGCGCTGCTGCCAGAGCGGGGTGCGGCTCCCGGGCCGGCGGCGCGGCAACAGCAGCGCGCGTGCCGCGTTCTCTCGGAAGCGGCTCGCAAAGAGCGCCGAGTTCGCGAGCTGCCCGACGACCAGATCCTCGACTTCGTCCGCCTCGGGGAAGAGCAGCGCCTCCACGCCGTCGAGGTTCGATTCGCCTTCCGGCAGACGGATCGCGATGCCGTCGTCCGACCAGATGGTCTGGATCTCGAGACCCAGCCGCTCCTGGAGGCGCGCCTGGAGCGCCAGGGACCACGGCGCGTGGATCCGGCCGCCGAACGGCGTCAGGAGGGTCAATCGCCAGTCACCCAGCTCGTCCTTGAAGCGCTCGACCACGACGCGCTTGTCCGTGGGCAGGCCGCCGGTCGCCTCGCGCTCGTCCTCGAGATAGGCAACGAGGTTCTCCGCGGCGCGCTCGTCCAGGTCGTGGTGCTCGCGCAGGCGCTGGGCAGCACTCGCCCGGCCGCTCGGGCCGCGCAGGAGGTCCGCTTCCAGCTCGCCGACGAAGGCGCCCATAGCGCGCCCGAGTTCGATCGGCCGGCCGACGGCGTCGCCCTTCCAGAAGGGCAGCTTGCCGGGGATCCCGGGGGCCGGCGTGACCATGACCCGGTCGTGACTGATCTCCTGGACCCGCCATGAGCTCGCGCCGAGCACGACCACGTCACCGTGCATGCCGGCGCGCAGCTCGTAGACCATCTCCTCGTCGAGCTCGCCGACGCGCCGGCCGGGCGTCCCCGCCTCGCCGACCATGAACACGCCGAACAGGCCGCGGTCCGGGATCGTGCCGCCGCTGGTCACGGCCACCACGCGCGCGTCGCGCCTCCCCTGGATCTCGTCGGTCAGTCGATCCCAGACCAGGCGCGGCTTGAGTTCGGCGAACTCGTCCGAGGGGTAGGCCCCGGCGAGCATGCCCAGAACGCCGTCGAACACCTCGCGGGTCAGCGTCTCGTAGGGGGCGGCCCTGGTGACCGTCTTGAGCAGCTCGTCGCCGGTCCAGGTGTCCATCACGGTCATGGCGACCAACTGCTGGGCGAGGACATCGAGCGGGTTACGCGGTATGAGCGTCATCTCGATCGCGCCTTCGTGCATCCGGCGGGTCACCACCGCGCACTCGAGCAGGTCGCCCCGGTACTTCGGGAAGATCACGCCCTTGCTCGGTGCGCCGACCTGGTGCCCGGCCCGGCCGACGCGCTGCAGGCCACCGGCGACGCTCGTCGGACTCTCGACCTGGATGACGAGGTCGACGGCGCCCATGTCGATGCCGAGTTCCAGACTGGAGGTGGCGACGAGCGCCGGGAGTCGGCCGGCTTTGAGTTCCTCCTCGATCTGGAGTCGCTGATCGCGGGCGATGCTGCCGTGGTGGGCCCGGACCAGCTCCTCGCCGGCCAGTTCGTTGAGGCGCTGGGCGAGGCGCTCGCTCAACCGCCGGCTGTTGACGAAGACGATCGTGCTCCGGTGACTCCGGATGAGCTCGAGGATCCGGGGATGGATCGCCGGCCAGATGCTCGTTCGCAGGTCCGGGCTGATGGCCGGGCCGCCCGGTTGCTGGTCCAACGGGAGCGTCTCCCCGATCGCGCTCATGTCATCGACCGGGACGACGACCTGAAGCTCGAGCGGTTTGCGCGTGCCGGCGTCGACGATCGTGACCTCGCGGCCGGGACCGACCCC
>JACCVB010000257.1 GCA_013698385.1 Chloroflexota bacterium | reverse complement strand
GCCCGGCGGTTCACGTACACGACGCCGGCCTGGATGCGATCGATGAACGTCTGGACTTCGGCCGGATCCTCCGAATAGACCCCGGCCGTGAGGCCATAGATCGAGTCGTTGGCGAGGGTCAGCGCCTCGTCGAGCGAGTCGACGGCGTGAACCGCCGTGAACGGCGCGAACAGCTCGTCGCGGAAGAGTCGATGGTTCGCCGGCAAGCCGCCGATGACGGTCGGCTCGACGTAGTGGCCGCGGGCAAGATCACCGTCGGTCAGGTGCTCGCCGCCGGTGAAGACGGTCCCGTCGCGGCGCGCCTCGGCGACGGCGGCCTGGTGTCGCTCCACGGCGCGTTCGTCCACCACCGGACCGAGCCAGTTTGCGCGGACGAGCGGGTCGCCGATGACGATGCCCTCGGTCTTCTCGACGAGCTTGGCCACGAGCTCGTCATGCACCGCGCGTTCGACGTAGACCCGCGAGTTGGCCGAGCACTTCTGCCCGCCGAACCCGAACGCGGAGCGCATGATCCCCTCGGCCGCCTCGTCGAGGTCGGCGTGGCGGGTGACGATGGCCGGGTTCTTGCCGCCCATCTCGACGATGCACGGGCGCGGCCAGTCCTTCGAGAACGACCGGAACAGCGCCATCCCGACTGCGTAGGAGCCGGTGAACACGATGCCGTCGATCCCGTGGTGATCCTGGAGCGCCTGGCCGACCGACTCGCCCGGGCCCATGACGAGGTTGACCACGCCCTTGGGCACGCCCGCGTCGATGTACGCCTCGAGCAGCTTGACCGACGACAGCGGGGCGGCTGACGAGGGCTTGAGCACGACCGTGTTGCCGGCCATCATCGCCGCGCTCGTCGGACCGGTGGCGAGGGCCATCGGGAAGTTGAACGGGCTGACGACCGCGAACACGCCGTGGGGCTGGAGGATGGAGCGGGTATGGACGGTCTCGTCGCCGAGGTTGCCCATCGGGCGGTCGTAGCCGTCGTTGTCCTCCATCGTCTGGGCGTAGTAGCGGATCAAGTCCGCCGATTCCTCGACCTCGCCGAGGGCCTCCACCCGGTTCTTGCCGACCTCGATGGCCATCATCGCGGCGTCGTCCATCAGGCGATCGCTGATCAGGTCCGCGGCACGGCGAAGGATCTCCAGGCGCTTTCGCCACGGGATGGCCGCCCAGGCCGGCTGGGCCGCACGCGCGGCGGCGACCGCATCGTCCACGTCGGCCGCGGTCCCGGAGGCGAAGGTGCCGAGGACGATGTCGCGGTCGATCGGCGAGCGCACCTCGAACGTGCCCTGACCGTCGCGCCAGGCGCCATCGATGTAGTTGCGGTGATGTGCCCCGAGGTTCGGCCGGACGCGTGCGAGGGCTTCCTCGAAGCCGCTGTGGAGTTCCTCGTTGTCCGCCCGAAGCGTGGCGTACGTGATCTTGATGCGCGGCTTGGCGTCAGTCGTCATGGTGGGCGGTCCCTCGTGCGAGCGGCGGGTCGGTCGGATGGCCCTTCAGTCTAGCGCGGCGACGACTTCGGTCAGGGAGGGGGCGATGGCGTCGGGGCGTCGGCCACTTCGTTCCGTGGCCGCCGCGTCCGCGTCGGCGGGGCCGTGCTTGCCGCTCAGCACGAAGATGCCGCGCAGGCCGGCTCGCTGAGCTGCGAGGACATCCGTGCGCACGTCGTCACCGACCATCGCCACATCGCGGCGCGCAAGGTCCCGGCCGACCTCGCGTCGGAGATCCCCGATGGCCAGCGAGAAGAAGGCGGGTGCCGGCTTGCCGATGATCCGGGCGCGCACTTCGGCGGAGAACTCCAGGCCGGCCACGAATGCGCCCGAATCGAGCGTCGGCCCCTCGGCCGTCAGCCACCACGGGTTGCGGTGCATGCCGACCAGCTGGGCGCCCGCCATGACGAGGCGAAACGCCCGGTTCAGGTTGTCGAAGGTCGCCTCCTCGGGAGAGTCGCCGACGATGACCGCCGCGGCCCGGGCACCGCGGGCGCCGGCCGCCTCGTGGGTCAGGAGGTGCTGCCCGGCGAACTCGGTTCGGGCATCCTCGGAAGCGAGGACGTAGAGCGGCTGGCCCGGCAGGACCCGCGCCGCCCAGGCGGCCGACGCCGAGAGGGCGGACTGGAACCGCTCGGGCGGGATCGCGGTACCCAGCTTCGCGGCCCAGCGCGACAGGGTGGCCCGGCTGACCGCCGAAGTGTTGGTCACGATCCGATATGAGGTCCCGCGCCGCCCCAGCTCGCCGATCGCGGCGGCGGCGCCAGGAACGGCTTCACCTGCGACGACGATGACGCCGTCGAGGTCCAGCAGGAGCGCCCGAACGCCACGCAGCGCCGCCCGCAGGGCGTCGGGTCCGCCGGCGGGTCGGTCAGGCATCGGGCGATGGTAGGCTGGCCCGCGACCGAACGTGCGGAGGATGGACGACATGGGCCTGCTCGAGGGCAAGACGGCACTGATCTTCGGGGTCGCGAACGACCACTCGATCGCGTGGGGCATCGCCCAGGCCCTCCACGCGGAGGGCGCCACGGTCGGCTTCTCGTCGATCGAGAGCCTGATCGACAAGCGCGTCCGCCCGCTGGCGGAATCGATCGGATCGACCTTCGTCGAGGCGTGCGATGTCCAGTCCGACGCCGACATCGAGCGCGTCTTCACGCGCTGGGCCGAGATCCATGATGGCCTCGACATCCTCGTCCATGCCTTGGCCTTCGCCAAGCGCGAGGACCTGTCCGGCGGGTTCGTGGACACGTCACGCGATGGCTTCGCGCTGGCGATGGATGTCTCGACCTACTCCCTGGTCGCTCTCACGCGCGCCGCGCGGCCGCACCTGCGGCCGGGCTCGTCCGTGCTCACCCTGAGCTACTACGGAGCGGAGAAGGTCGTGGCCAATTACAACGTGATGGGCGTGGCCAAGGCGGCCCTGGAGGCGTCGGTCCGGTACCTCGCCGCCGATCTCGGTCCCCAGGGCGTGCGGGTCAATGCGATCAGCGCCGGTCCGGTCCGAACGCTCAGCGCGAGCGGGATCGCGGGCTTCAAGAAGATGTATGGCGCGTTCGCGGCGGTCGCGCCGTTGCGGGCCAACATCACGCCCGAGGATGTCGGTCGCAGCGCGGTCTACCTGGCCTCGGATCTCTCGAGTGCGGTCACGGGAGAGATCCTGTACGTGGACGGCGGGTTCAACATCCTGGGCGTGCCCACCGAGGAGTGAGCGCGGCTCGTCCTACCAGCCGGTCGTGCCCGGTTCACCCTTGAATGGCCCGCGGATCCAGCTCGTGATCCAGCCGCCGTAGAAGCCCCCGGCCTGCGCGACCGCCCGCTCGTCCCCGACCCACGCCTCCGTCACGCGACCCGGGTAGAACGAGAGATACGAGGCGATCGCCTCGAAGCTAGGCTGCGGTCGCGCGTAGGACCAGGCAACGTCCTCGAGCACGCGCTCCCCCACCCGCAGGTGGTGGTACGCGGCGGAACCCTTCCACTCGCACACCGACCGGCCACGGCCCGCCGACAGCAGGTCCATCCGGACATCCTCGGGCGGCAGGTAGTAATTCGGTGGATGGCTCGTCTCGAGTACGCGCATCGCCCGAGTCGAGTCGGCGATCGTCACCCCGTCCACGATGACCCGGATCCGATGGGGCACGGGCTCGACTCGCGGCGGGCGCGGGTAGTCCCATACGGATTCGGTGCGGGGCTCGGTGGTTCGATCGCACATGTGTTTGGTTCGCAGCGGCGGGGGTTTCAGATGGCCGGACGGCGAGCCGTCAGTCGGTCCAGTCGTCAGTCGGTCGAGTCGTCGTCGTCCGGGTCGTCGTCATGCTCGCCGGCGCGCCGCAGGGCATCGAGCGACTCGAGCCGGTCGATGTAGACCCGGCCGTCCAGGTGGTCCAGTTCGTGCTGGAGGGCACGCGCCAGGAAGTCCTTGCCGGACACGCGGATCGGTCGTCCGCGCCGGTCGAGGGCGCTGACGACGGCCCGTCGACCGCGTGTCGTCGGCGCGTAATACCCGGCGAGGGAGAGGCACCCCTCGAGATCCGTCTGGGTCCCGTCCACCCTGATCAGGATCGGGTTGACGAGCTCGATATGGCGACCCTCGACCTCGATGACCGCGACCCGCTCGGAGCGACCGAGCTGATTGGCGGCCAGACCGACGCCCGGGGCGTCGCGCATCGTGTCCGTCATGTCGTCCAGCAGCCGACCCAGCAACCGGCCGAAGTGCCGGACCGGGACGGTCGGCACGCGCAGGACGGGGTCGCCCAGCTGGACGATGGGCAGGATCGCCATGGGGATCAGGCTGGCGTTACGGGGTCAGCTTCTGAACGGCTGGCCGGATCGGCCGCCCGGCAGATCGCGCACAGGCCCACCAGCGTCAGGTGGGAGATGTCGATCTCGAACTGCCGCCGCGTCTCGAACGCCGAGAGCGCCGCGATGACGGCCGGATCATCCCCACTCAACTCCCACTGGCCCCCGCACCGCCGGCAATACAGGTGACCGTGCTCGGCCTCCGGGAGGACATGGAACTCCTCGCGGCCGTCGGCCGCGTGGCTATGGCTCAGGACCCCGAGCTCCTCGAGCACGTCGAGCGTGCGATAGACCGTCGAGGGGATGGTCCCCGGGTCTCGCTCGCGGCATCGTTCCACGAGCTCCGCGCCAGTCACATGGCCGTCCGTCCTGGCCAGTACCTCTACCAGGACCCGGCGCTGCGGCGTCCAGCGCAGGCCCTTCGCTCGTAATCGATCCGGGATCCCCGCCCAGGGGGCCGCCCGCTCGTGCGCCTTGCCGCTTGCGGGTGCGGGCGATCCAGGACGAGACACGGGACGAAGTATAGGAAGCGACCACCGAGTTTGCCTAGATGCAACTCGTTGCGATAGTATCTCGGCCAGCACCGGACGTTCCGGTCCAGCGTCAAGAGGCAACATGGTGTTCGAGTCGATCGCGCAGGTCACGGCCTCTCCGGCCGGCGTTGGTGTCCTGCTCACGGGCCTGGTCCTGGGGATCCGCCACGGGATCGATTGGGACCATATCGCCGCCATCACGGACATCACGAGTACGACGGCAGCCGCCAGCGCGGCGGAGGCGGCCCACGTCGCGCAGCACCATACAGCCTCTGGCCACG
>JACCVB010000247.1 GCA_013698385.1 Chloroflexota bacterium | reverse complement strand
CCCCCACTGCCCGGGAGACGCGTGGTCGGATGCTCGTAGTCGCCGATGACCGTCGTGTTGATGATGCCGAAGCGGTCGATCTGGGCAGCACCCAGGAAGCCGACGTCGATCAGACCGCCCTGGAGGTAGTAGCCGAACAGCTCGAGCATGCTGACCACGGCGGTGGATCCGGTGACGATCGTCGGATCGCCGATGCTGAGCGGCAGGCGCTGGGGCCGGGCGCCGAAGACGCCGGCTTCGTAGACGAGCTCGAGGTCCGGGGCCACGGTGCGCTGGGCGAGATTGACCGCGATGTTCGGAAGGCCGACGCCCACGAAGCACACGCGTTGCCCCTCCAGGGCGCGCGCGGCGGCCACGATCATCATCTCGGACCGGGTGAAGGCGGCGGGTTCGGTCATCGATACGATCCGTACTCCACGGCGCCGGACGGAGCCGAACCAGGCCGCAGGCCGGCGAGCCGCTCCGCCCCCAGCTTCTCCAGGTACCCGGCTCGATCGTCGACCCCGTGGACCCATTCGCGCAGCCACGCCTGGACCGCGTCCTCGTCCCGGGTGATCGGGTCCCAGTCGAGGTAGAACCGGTTGTCGCGGTCGTACGCACCCTGGACGTACGAGGGATGGGCCCCCCACGGCTCGACGACGACCGCATCCACGATCAGGCCCGGGATGATCGTTCGGTTGGGATCCGCCCGGATGACATCCTCCGAAACCAGCTCCTCCACGACGACGATGACCCGGTCCGCCGCGAAGGCCGCCTCCTTCTGGCAACCGAGCAACCCCCATACCTGGGTATCGCCACCGGCCGAGGCCCGCTGCGCATGGACGATGGTCACGTCCGGCTTGAGCGGTGGGACCGCGTAGATGCGCTCGTCACCGAACGGCGACTGGATCCGTCGGATCAGCGGATTCGCCACGGGCAGGTCCGTCTCGAAGTACGAGCGCAAGGGAAAGAACGGCAGATTCATCGCTCCCGCGGTGTAGCGTCCGACCATCCCGAAGTGGCTGTATTCCTCCAATTCGAGCGGTTGCTCGGGGATGTCGCCCTCGATCCGCCGCCGGATCGCGCCGAGCCCGCCGACGCCCGGATTCCCGAGCCACGAGAAGACGAGCTTCGAAGCCACCCCGGCGGCGATCATCTGGTCGTAGACGACGTCCGGCGTGAGCCGAGCGAGGGTCAAGTCGCGCCGGCCCTGGCGGATGATCTCGTGGCCGGCCGCGAACGAGATGAGGTGGGTGAATCCCTCGATCGCGACGGTGTCGCCATCACGGACCAGGTCCGCGATCGCGTCGCGCATGGTGGCGACCTTCGAGGTCATCCGGCGGCTTGCGGGATCGTCGCGCCCCCTCCGGCTTCTCCGGCGACGGCACCTCCGGCCACGGCTGCGACGGCCGCTTCGAACAGCGCGAGCGCGGTGGCCATCTCCGCCTCGCTGACCGTCAGTGCCGGAGACATCCGCACGCTCGACTTGCCGCACTCAAGCACCAGCAGTCCGCGCTCGAAGCAGGCCGATTGGACCGCCTCGGCGTGGTCCGCCGTGTCGAACTCGACGCCGAGCATCAGGCCCTTGCCACGGACATCGGTCACGAGTCCATCGAATCGATCGACCAGCGGTCGAAGTCCGGCCAGCGCCTGCGAACCGCGCGCGGTCGCGTTGTCCATTAACCCATCCTCGAGCAGCCGGATCGTCGCGAGCGCGGCCGCGCAGGCCACCGGGTTCCCGCCGTACGTGGACCCGTGGGCACCCGGACCCCAGGCCTCCAGCAAACCGGCACGAGCGATCATCGCGCCCAGGGGCATGCCGGACGCGATGCCCTTGGCCGTCAGCAGGATGTCCGGCTGGACCGCCCAGTGCTCGATCGCCCACATCGTGCCGGTCCGGCCCGCGCCGGACTGGATCTCGTCCGCGATGAGGAGGATGCCATGCTCGTCGCAGATGGCGCGCAGCCCGGAAAGGAATCCATCCTCGGGAACGATGTAGCCACCCTCGCCCTGGATCGGCTCGACGATGATGGCCGCGATCTCGTTGGCCGGCGCGAGCTTGTCGAACAGGACGTCGTCGAACCAGCGCAGGTCCTCCACCCGCCCGTAGGGTGCATGAAACACGCCCGGCAGGAGCGGCCCGAACCCCGCGTGGTACTTGGCCTTCGAAGCGGTCAGCGACACGGACCCGTAGGTCCGGCCGTGGAACGCGCCGAGGAACGCCACGACATACGGCCGCCCGGTCGCGAATCGGGCGAGCTTGATCGAGGCCTCCACGACCTCCGTCCCGGAGTTACCGAGGTAGACCCGGGCGCGCTCCTCCATCGGCGCGAGGCGTGCCAGTTCCCGGCAGACCTCGGGATAGATCGGCAGGTAGAAGTCGGACGCACTGAAGTGGATCAGCTCAGCGGCCTGCGCCTGGATCGCCGCCACGACCTCTGGATGCGAGTGGCCGGTCGAGGTCACCGCGATCCCGGCCGCGAAATCGAGGAAGAGGTTGCCATCGATGTCCTCGACCGTGAGCCCCTCGCCGCGAACGGGCACGATCGGATACGCCCGCGGCAGGCTGGGGGAAGTCCAGGCTTCGTCGAACGCGACGTGGGCACGTGCCCTGGGTCCCGGCAGTTCCGTCACCAGGTGCGGGACAGGGCGATCGCCGGCGATGCTCGACTGGACCACGGACACGGGGCACCTCGCACGGGACGCTCATGCATAACGGCTATGCACGCTGGATAGGCTGGCCGGGAGTATAGCCGAGCCCGAGCTGGCCTCGACGGGGTCCGCGATGCCCGGGGTCAGTCGACGACGGTGTGGCTCTGCTCCCGCAGGAATTGCGCGACGTAGTACATCGAGAGGCCGGCCTTGCCGGTGGAGCCGCTGCCCTTCCAGCCGCCGAACGCCTGGATGCCCGGCCACGCGCCGGTGGTCGCTCCCGCCCGGCGGTTCACGTACACGACGCCGGCCTGGATGCGATCGATGAACGTCTGGACTTCGGCCGGATCCTCCGAATAGACCCCGGCCGTGAGGCCATAGATCGAGTCGTTGGCGAGGGTCAGCGCCT
>JACCVB010000239.1 GCA_013698385.1 Chloroflexota bacterium | reverse complement strand
GCCTCGCCACGGCCATCGCCGAGGCCGAGGTCCAGCTCGATGCGCAGCTCCGGGCCGCCCATCGCGGCCCGCGCGGCCGCACGATCGAAGGCGAGCGGCCCGCCCGCCCGACCATCGAAGACCGGGTGACCGGCGATCGCGATGCGCAGCAGGGCCGCATCCAGACGGACCGGCCGACCGGCGCGCGCGGCCGCCTCGTCCGGGTCCAACCCGGCCGCCTCGAGGACCGTGGCGATCGCCAGTCGGGCGTTGCCCGCGGCACCCGCGATCCGGCCCCAGTTGGGATCCTTGCCGTGGGCCGCGGCCTTGACCAGGCTGGACGAGATGATGATCCGCGCGACGGCCCGCGCCTCGGCGTCGTCCGTGGCTCCCGTGACCGACGCCGTGATGAGCGTCGTGGCGCCTTCGCCGTCGGCGGCCTGTTGGCGGGCGAGGTCCCGTGCGACGGCTTCGATCGCCGCGCCGAGCGCCGCCGCGGCGGGCGTGGCCGGCAGGACCGGCGCCGCGCCAGATGCCCCAGAGGCGAGGACGAAGACCGTGTCGTTCGTGCTCGTGTCGCCATCCACCGAGAGCTGGTCCCAGGTCCTGGCGGCGGCCGGTCGGAGCAGGTTCCACAGGACGGCTGGCTCCACGGCCGCGTCGGACAGCACGATGGACAGCATCGTGGCCATGTTCGGGTGGATCATCCCGACCCCCTTGGCGATGCCGCTGACCCGGATCGTCCGGGCGGTCCCGTCGGGTCCGGGCAGCTCCACGGTCGTCGTCGCGAGCTTGGTCACCGAGTCGGTCGTGCGCAGGGCGGTCGCCGCGGCCTCCCAGCCGGCGTCGTCGGCGGCGAGGGTCGGGACGAGCGCGGCGAGCCCGGCCTCCACCCGATCGAGCGGCAGGCGGGTGCCGATGATCCCGGTCGAGAGGTGCAGGACGTGCGGCTCTTCAAGACCCGTCGCCGCGGCTACGAGCCGCCCCACCTCTACCTGGTCCGCGTCGCCGGCCGCGCCCGTCGCAGCGTTCGCGGAACCACTCGTCGAGACGACCGCCGAAGCCCAGCCGAATCCGCCGCGCGGATCGCCGGACGTGGCCGCGAGATTGGCCCGCGACTGCCGGACGGGCGCGGCCGCGAACGCATTCGGGGTGAACACGGCGGCGACGGCGGCCGGGCCGTCCATCGTCACGACCAGGGCGACGTCCGGCCTGCCCGAAGCCTTGATCCCGGCCGCCAGCCCGCCGGCGCGGAATCCGGCGGGCAGACTGGCGCGCCGCTCGACGAGTGGGAGGTCCGTCGAGGGTGCCGGGCGATCGATCCCGTCCATGGTGGCGGTCATCGGGGTCAGGGCGCCAGCGGCAACTGGTCGAGACCGGCGGTCTCAGGCAGCCCGTGGATCAGGTTGAACGACTGGATGGCCTGGCCGGCCGCGCCCTTCACGAGATTGTCCTCCGCAGCGATCACGAGGATCCGTCCCGTGCGTTCGTCGAAGTGCACATGGATCAGGACGTGATTGCTGCCGGTCGTGTGCTTGGTGGCCGGTGGCGCGGCCACGATCCGGACGAACGGCTCGTTCGCATACGCGGTCGCGTACAGGTCGTCGAGGTCGGCCTGGGTGACTACACGGGTGGGCCGCACGTGGTTGCTGGACAGGATCCCGCGGGTCATCGGGACGAGGTGAGGCAGGAAGTCCACGGTCGCCGCCCCGGGGTTCGCTCCGGTCGGCAGGCCGGCGGATGTCGCCGCAACCTGGAGCTCCTGCTCGATCTCGGCCACGTGTCGATGGCCACCGATGCCGTAGGCGGACAAGCTCTCATTCACCTCACCGAACATGAGGTGCGCCTTGGCCTCGCGACCGGCCCCCGAGACGCCGGACTTCGCGTCCACGACGAGATCGCCGATCAACCCGACCCGGGCCAGCGGAGCGAGCGCGAGGATCGTGGCCGTCGGGTAGCAACCGGGCGAACCGACGATCGCGACGGGCGCATCCACGAGCGCCTGGAGCTTGGCGCGGTGGAGCTCCGGTAGGCCGTAGACAGCCTCGGCGAGGAGGTCGGGCCGGGGATGTTCGAAGCCGTACCAGCGCGGGTAGTCGGCCGGGTCGCGCAGCCGGAAATCGGGCCCGAGGTCGATCACCGCCGTGCCCTTCGCCACGAGATCAGGCACGATGCCGGCGGCCGTGCCGTGGGGGAGGGCCAGGAAGACGGCGTCCGTCTCCGGCAGCTCGCGCTCCACGGTCAGCCCGGTCGAGGCCAGGTGGGCGTGGGTCGCGCCGATCGGGTCGGCGTCACGGTCGCGGCCGGCCAGGCCCACGATCTCCACGTTCGGATGGCGCGACAGCAGCCGGATCAGTTCCGCCCCGACATACCCCGTCGCCCCGATGATCCCGACCCGGATCCGGCGCGCGGACTCGTCGCCGTTGCCCGGCGACCGACGCTCCGAGCGCGGACGAAAGGGGGCCTTGACGTCGCTCGCCGGGACTGGATAGGTCGTGGTCGTCATCGGTGTATGACTATACAGGAGAATGCATAGTCATGCAACCTCAGGCGATGACGTCAGCCCGCTGGTAGGGGCCGGTCGTGATGACCTCGCCCTCTGTCTCAAATGGACGCTCACCCGTCGATCGGATCCGGTAGCAGTGATGGACCATCGTCGCGCCGGCCGAGATCATCGCGTTGACCGGACAGTATTTCGTGGCCGAAAGCTCGATCGCGCGGCGGATGGCGGCCTCGGCGAGGTCGCGCCCGACCACCTCGTGGACGAGGTCGATCTCGGTGAAGACCTGCGGGTACTCGTCGCGCTGGTTGCCCGACACGTGGACTCGGTACTCGTCCACGACCTGACGCTTCTTCGTCGCGATCGAGATGACATCCATCGCGGAGCAGGAGGCGAGCGCCGCGAGAACGGTCTCGACCGGGCTGCCACCCTGGTCGGATTCGCGATCGTCGAAATCGAGGT
>JACCVB010000229.1 GCA_013698385.1 Chloroflexota bacterium | reverse complement strand
TGGAGCCTCCGTTCCCTGGAGGCCCCGGTCGTTCGTTTGGTCGAGCGCGCCGGTCAGTGCCCCAGGGCCCGTGCCTTCCAGCAGGGCCGCCAGAGCTTCTTCTTCCCATCAACGGAGAACGTTCGGCTGTTCACGCGGGAACTATACGCATACTTTGCCGAGCACTGCAAGTCGCGATCTTGCCACGGACCGGGGCCGGCGTCCCCGCTCCAGAAGTTCGTCAATGAGCGTGCACCCGACGCCAGTCACCCCCGGATCGGCTAAATCCGTGGGTCCAAGGGCCACGACCTGCCGACCAACACGATGGCCAGTCGTATCTGTCGGTGCCGCGCCCTTGACGACCCGTGGATACTATGGGGGAGTATCTCCGAAGCGAAGGAAACCGATGGATCACACCGCCCACGCCGCACCGCACGACAAGCATGCCGGCCACTCCGTCGCGATGTTCCGCGACAAGTTCTGGATCAGCCTCGCCCTGACCATCCCGGTCCTGATCTGGAGCCACGACCCCCAGATGTGGCTCGGCTACGCGGCGCCGGCCTTCCCGGGTTCGTCCGCCATCCCGGCGATCCTCGGGACGCTGGTCTTCCTGTACGGCGGGCCGGTCTTCGTGCGCGGTGGGCTGGGCGAGTTGCGCGATCGGCAGCCCGGGATGATGACGCTCATCTCGCTGGCGATCATCGTCGCCTTCGTCACGTCGTGGGCCGGCACGCTCCGCCTCTTCGAGGTCGAGATCTGGTGGGAGCTCGCGACGCTCATCACGATCATGTTGCTCGGGCACTGGCTGGAGATGCGGTCGATCGCCCAGGCCCAAGGTGCCCTGGCTGCCCTCGCGGCCCTGCTGCCCGATGAAGCCGAGCGCGTGACCGCGGGTGGGTCGGAGCAGGTCCCGTTGCACGCCCTGGCGGTCGGTGACCTCGTCCTCGTCCGTCCGGGGGCACGCGTTCCTGTCGACGGCACCGTCGTCGAGGGGACGACGGACGTCGACGAGTCGATCATCACGGGCGAGTCCGTGCCGGTCATCAAGGGCCCGGGCGACGCCGTCATCGCCGGTAGCGTGGCGGCAGGCGGCAGCCTGCGCGTGCGGGTCGACGCGGTGGGGGAGGCGACGGCCTTGTCCGGGATCATGCGCATGGTGGCCGCAGCCCAGGCATCCAAGTCGCGCGCCCAGGCCCTCGCCGACCGGGCCGCCGCGCTCCTGTTCTACGTCGCACTTGCGGCCGGGCTCCTGACCCTCGGGTTCTGGTGGCTGACCGGCGACCCGGAAGGGGCGCTCATCCGGACCGCGACCGTGTTGGTCATCGCGTGCCCGCACGCCCTGGGCCTTGCTATCCCGCTCGTCGTCTCCATCTCGACCTCGCTCGGCGCTCGCAACGGCCTGCTCGTGAAGGACCGGATCGCACTCGAGCGCGCCAGGGAGCTCCAGATGGTCATCTTCGACAAGACCGGCACGCTGACCCGGGGAGCCCCCGTGCTGGTCGGGATCGTGCCGGACGATCCGGACGTGCTGCGGTTCGCCGCTGCCGTCGAGGCCGATTCCGAGCATCCCCTCGCGCGCGCCATCGTCGCGGCGGCCCAGGCTCGCGAGATCTCCGTGCCGCGCGCTACCGACTTCGAGGCTCTTTCCGGACGCGGTGCCCGGGCCACGGTCGACGGCCGCGTCGTCTCGGTAGGCGGTCCGAGACTCCTGGGTGAACTCGGTCTCGAGGCGATCTCGTCAACCGATGCCTGGGCGAGCCACGGCCAGACCGTGCTCCATGTCGTCGTGGGTGGGCGAGTCATCGGCGCCGTCGCGGTCGAGGACGAAGTCCGACCCGAATCCGCCGAAGCGATCGAGGAACTGCACCGCCTCGGCATCAAGGTCGCGATGATCACCGGCGACAGCCAGGCGGTCGCCGATTCGGTGGCGCGCCGGCTGGGCATCGACGACGTCGCTGCCCAGGTCCTCCCCGCCGACAAGGCCGCCGCCGTGAAGCGCTTCCAGGTCGGCGGGCGCAAGGTGGCCATGGTCGGCGACGGCGTCAACGACGCGCCGGCGCTCGCCCAGGCCGACGTCGGGATCGCGATCGGGGCCGGCACGGATGTGGCCGTGGAGTCGGCCGGCATCGTGCTCGTCCGGAGCGATCCACGGGACGTCGTCGGCGCGATCAACCTGTCCCGCGCCACGTACGCCAAGATGATCCAGAACCTGGTCTGGGCGGCGGGCTACAACGTCGTGGCGATCCCGGTCGCGGCCGGGCTCCTCGTCCCGTGGGGGCTTGACCTCCCGATGGCCGTCGGAGCCGTGGTCATGAGCCTGTCCACGATCATCGTCGCCGCCAACGCGCAGCTGCTCCGCCGACTGCATCTTCGGGCCGACGACGTGCCGACCTCACCTCCGGCCATCGGTCGCCCGGCCCCCGACC
>JACCVB010000215.1 GCA_013698385.1 Chloroflexota bacterium | reverse complement strand
TCCCCGTGGACGTGCTCACCCACGAGGAGGAGGCCTACTTGACCCTGGTCGGCGTCACGGGCGGGCGTTCCGTGGCCAGCGAGACCCTCGTCGTGGATATCGGCGGCGGCAGCTCCGAGTTCTGTGCCGTCGCCCCGGGCGGCATCGCCCGCGCAGCCGGCCTCCGCCTTGGGTCCAACGGGCTATCGATGCGCTACGCGACGGCCGATCCGCCCGGCAGCGCCGACCTCGCCGCGATGCGCGCGGCCACGCAGGCACAGCTCGCCGATGCCCTCGACGCGGCTCCGGTCGACCTCGCGATCGTCGGCGGGACCGCGTCCAACCTCCTGAAGCTGACCTCGGAAGGCGTCGCCGATCGGGCGCTCGATCGACGCCGATTGGCCGCCGCCATGGCCGTCCTCGCCACGAGCGATGCCGCGACCCTGACCGAGACCTACCGCGTCAACCCCGTCCGCGCCCGCCTGCTCTCGGCCGGGGCGGTGATCGTGGAAGGGCTGATGCGCCGCTACGGCGTCGATCGACTGCGCGTCTCCGAATCCGGCCTGCGTGAGGGTGCCATCCTCGTCGCCGACCACGCCGGTCGCGCCTGGCGCGATCGATTGCCGACGATGGCGCATGGCTGGCGCCAGGATCCGGCCTCCGATGACCTCATGTCGGCCGACAACGGCCCGGCGGTGCGCGCTTAGAGGCCGGCTACGACGCGGCCCAGCGCGCGCCGGTACGCCGGACCGGTGATGCCGCGCCAGGTCGGCCCGATCGTTCGGCGCAGCCGCGCGACGGCTCGCTCCCGGTCCACGAGGTAGCGTCCGATGGCCGCGCTTTCGAGCCCGCTCAACTCGCCGGCGTGTTCGACCAGGAACGTGCGGGCCATGGAAGCGGTGACATCGGCGTCGTTCAACAGTCCAAGGTGATCCTGCATCGTGGTCACCCGGGCGATGAGCGGGGCCGACCCAGGTCCCAGCGCCTCCCGCACGAACTCCAGCGTGTAGCGCAGCCACTTGCCGGCGATCCGCAGTTCGTGCAGCGTCTCGACGTCCGCCCAGCGTAGGACCGGTTCGTAGCCTCTTACCGCTTCGTAGGCGGCCCAGATCCGGGACGGCGCCGTATCGCGGACCCGGTGCGGCTGGACCGGCCCGACGGCAAGGACCTGGGCTCCCTCCGTACGGACGAAGTCGCGGTACTCGTCCACCCAGCGGCGGAAACCGTCCGCATCGAGTTCCCGGAGCAACAAAACCCGGGCGTCCTCGCGATGGCTCCGCCACGCGTTCATCAACGGCTCGAGCGCGCGCTGTTCGGCGACCGGCAGATCGGCCCGGTAGGCGTCGGCTGCCTCCAGCTGGACGTCGAGGTCGCGCACCGCGCCGAGTCGCCCCGCGATCTCGCGCAGGCCCTTGCGGTAGCGCTTCGTACGGCCCGGGCGAAATGCTTCGCCGAACACTCGCCAGGCGGCGCGTTGTCGGCGCGTGGCGACCCGCATCTTGTGCACGTCTTCGGAGTCGAGGCCGGAGCGTGTCCCGGCTTCGTAGTCCAGCATCCGCGCGAGGTGGAAGCGCATGACCTTGCGTCCGGCCTCGGCGATGTGATCATCGGCGGTCACGCCCGGTGCCTTGCCCACGACGAGACGCCCGGGTGCCGCATCGGAGGCGTCGCGCGACGGGAGATCGGCCGCCGTGGGCAGCTCGCCCGAGGGCTCGATCTCTGCCGTCCCGTCAAGGGCCCCCAGGGCCGCCTCCAGCTTGCTCGACCGCGAGCGGCGTAGCCCGACCTCGGCATCAAGCACGGCGCCGAGACCGGCCAGGGCCTCCTCCGGACCCTTGAGCAGCTCCGCCTCGAGTTCGAGGAAGCGACCCACGATCCTGCCGCGGGCGACCACGTCCACCTCGTCCAGGCTTAGCTCCACGCGCGTCGGGCCCGATCGCAGGACACGCTTGCGGCGCAGCTGCCGGACCGTCACCCGTTCGACCAGCGGCGCGTCACCGGCATGCTCAAGGACCAGCGACCGCGCGTCGGAAGGCGGCCACTCGACCGCGGCGGCCACGCGATCGGCCGGGCCTTCCAGCTCCTCGCGACGAACGGCGCCACCGGGCCCTTCCGTCCGAGCAAGCGACTTGACCGACACCACCGTGCCTGCGCCGCTCTGGCGAAGTCGGACCGCGAAGCCGGCCCTCGCCAGGGCCCCATCGCCGGTGTCGACGTAGCGGTCCTCCAGCTGGGTCGTCCTGGGCGAGCCGCTCGCGGCGAGTTCGGCCAGTCGCTCGGCACCGATCAGTCGCTCGCCGGTCGTCGGATCGGTGACGCGATACTTCAGTTCCAGCTCGACCGGACGCGCCGTCATGCGCG
>JACCVB010000203.1 GCA_013698385.1 Chloroflexota bacterium | reverse complement strand
GCGGGTATCGACCACGGTCCGGGAGGAGTCGCCAGACCACCGGCACGAGGAACAGCATCGCGCTGTAGCCGAGGGCGCGTGTCCGGATGGCCTTGCCCCGCAGGCGAGGGGAGTCGGCATGGAGCATTGCGTCCACGGCCAGGCCGAGGGTGATCGCCTTGGTCGCCCCGATGGCGACGTCGAGCACGCGATCCTTGACGTTCCAACGAACCGGATCGGACGGCGGTGACAAGTGGCTCGGTCTCCAGGTCTTCTGGGCTCGATGGTCGTGCCGCCCCGGTCGTGGCGACAGGCGGCAGGCTACCACCGGCCGTCCCGATCCGCGCACGGCTCGTGGCCTCGGAGCCCGCGGAGAGTCGCCGGTCCGCGGACTTCCCGCGATCCGCGCCCTGGCGCCACAGCGTTCCAACCCACGCCCGGACGCGGGCTCGGCCGCACCTGGAACGCCGGACGCCCCCGATCGACGCCGGAACGGCCCGTCGCGCCGTCTTCCTTCGCCCGTCGGAACGCTCCTGGCGCCAAACGTTCGAGATCAGGTCCGCGCGTCCAAGCCTGGGACACCGCGGCCTTCGAGCATCGCCGCGAAGCCCTCCAGGTCCTCGACCCCGAGGTAGATCGCCGGGACCACAAATGGTCCCCAGCGCACCGGTCTCCGGAAGTCGAGTCGGACCCCGCCCCGTGGGCTGCCGGCGAAGGTGAAGTCAGCGCATCGGATGCTCCGACGGATGCCGATCGCGGTGAGCCACGTCCACGGCCCTTCGATCCGCCACCCGGAGATGCTCGCCACCGGTACGGAGAATCCGAAGTACCCGAACCTGACGCGCACCTCCTGGTAGACCTCGACGGCCTGACGACCCGGCCGGACCCCATAGAGCAAGCGCAGGAATAGGCGAGATCGCGCCCCGATGCGAAACGGAAACGTTCGGGGGGCCCCCGCGTCGGCGGCGTTCATGACCCCATCGTCGCACTGATCCGCCGGATCGGCTGATCGGGGTCAACCGGGCTTGTGCCCCCGTCGTTTCGTCGCAAGCTCTTCCTTGGCGGCCTTCGCCTGCTGATCCAGGATCTGCTTAAAGACCTTGCCCATGCCCGGTCGCAGCAGCGCCCGCTGTTCGGCGTCCGCGTCGCGATCGCGCCGCCGAATGCGGTCCGCCTCCTTCGGCTCGAGCTCGTCGCTCATGAGTCGACAGCCGCGGGCTCGAGAAAATGGCCCTTCCGATCGTGCCGCAACCCGAAGGGCAGCCGGCCATTCGTCGCCTGGATGTCGAGGTGGGACATCGGAGCCTGGGCGTCGCCCACCACCGGGCGCAGGCGGCGCAGCGGCGCGACACGGACCGGATCGCAACAGTTTGGGTCGACCGGCAGGTGGGCCATCCTCGAGCCTCCATCGGGGTGGATCGCTGGCGCAAGTCTGCCACTGTGGCGCGCTACTTCGACTTCGCCGATTCGGCCGACGACTTCGATTCCATGTTCAGCGACGAGCTCATCTGGTCCCAGGTGCCCGACCCGGACCATCCGTCACGCGACCTGGGCGATGGAGATCGCCTACCCGCAGCTGCGCATCGCGGGCACGATCTACAACGAGCTGCTCGTCCGCGCGGATGACCCGGACCGGTTCGTCGGCGCCGGAATGGGTGCGCCGGGGGAGGGGAGCTCGGGCGAGACGCGCGACATGTCGCGGGTGCGCCAGCCCTCGGGGTTCGCTGCCCGCCAGCCCCTGTCTCCGGACGCCGCGATCCAGGCGCCCAAGGCGGTCGCCGTGGACGACATCGTCGACCGGCGTGGCGCGGAGGGAGTTCGGCGAACGGCCGTGCGGAGGTCTCGCAGATCCATCCAGGCGGCAGGCCTGCGCTTGGCGCGCGACGTCGTCCTGATGTGCGACCCGGAGCTGGACGTTCCGCCGAACCCGTCACCCACTCGGTGTGCGGCCTGCGCGTTCCGTCGTCCGTGCGACGAGCTCTACGGCGGCAGGGATCCGGAACTGATGCTGATCACGGAGTTCCGGCACCGCGGTGACGAGGAACTGGAGGACGCCGGCCTGCGACGATCCGATGAGCGGAGCGAGCAGCGAGGACCGGACCTCCGCCCGGCCTCCAACATCAACCTGCGCTGGAGCTGACTCCGCGCTCGTTCCCGGAGCGCGCCGCGGAACGACGTGCCTGCCACGCCTCGTAGCGGGCCATGAGCGGGGTCACCGACACGCCGTGGATCACGATCGAGATCGCAACGATCCACAAGGTGATCCCGATGAGCCTCGCGCCGTCCGGACCGTCCACCCCATGGACGATGGCGAAGGTGAGGTAATAGAGCGAGCCGATCCCGCGGATCCCGAACCAGCCGAGCAGGGCGAGAAGCGGTCGGCTCGTCCCACTCCCCGCCAGGCCGATGACGACGGCAAGCGGCCGGATGACGAAGAACAGGAGCGGTGCGAACCAGAGGAGCTCGATCGGGATCGGCGTCGTGGACACGAGGGCTCCGATGATCACGACGACCGCGACCTCGCCGATCCGCTCGAGCCGCTCGTTGAACGCGAGCAGTTCGCTTGCCATGAAGGCGGGACCGCCGACCGCATCGATCGCCGCCTCGCTCGGTGTCGTGCCCTGTGTGGGCTGGAGGACGTCCACGCCCTCCACGTCGTCGCGCTCGGTCGTCTGCCGCTCGATCCGACGGATCGCGAGGCCCGCGGCGAACACGGCCAGGAAGGCATACGTGCCCAGCAGCAGCGCGACTCCGTAGGACAGCCCGATCAGCCCGAGGCACAGGAACTCATCCAGCCCGACCGCTTCGCGGTGCGTGCGCCGCAGGTAGAGCACGAGGCGTCCGATAAGGGTGCCGAGCACGGTACCGATCCCCAGCCCACCGAGGACCGCCCAGAGCACGTCCACGAGAAGCCACCGACTGCCGAGCGCGCCCAGTTCGTTGAGCCCGAGGAGCCCGAGGCCCAGCATTACGAACGGGAACGCACTCCCGTCGTTGAAACCTGCCTCGCCGGTCAGGGCGAAACGCAAGTCGTCGTTATCGGTCGGGTGCTCGACCTGCACGTCGGAGGCGAGGACCGGGTCGGTCGGGGCGAGGATCGCGCCGAGCAGGACCGCGGCCCCCAGCGGCAATGCCAGCCCGATCGACCCGATCATCGCGATGAG
>JACCVB010000101.1 GCA_013698385.1 Chloroflexota bacterium | reverse complement strand
GCCAGATGCGACAAGCCAGCGACCCCCAACGCGCCGAGCCGGCAGCTCTCCCCGCGCAATCCAGCGCTGGATGGACCGCGTTGAGGTCCCCAGGCGTTTCGCCGCCTCACTCGGCCGCAATTCTTCGCTCATCGTGGCGCGATTGTCGCATGCGGTGGATCGCGCGCGTCCGGCGCCGCCACCCTGCCGGTCCTCAGTCTTCGGCGGCTGGCGCGTGCGCGATCTCGACCAGGGCGCGCCAGATCAGCACGAGCAACAGCGCTGACCCGAAGAACCCGAACCAGAACGGCGCCGTGATGCCGAACCGCTGCGCGATCAGCCCACCGATCAACGACCCGATCGCGGCGCCGCCGACGTTGCCGAGCATGTACACGCTCGTGACCCGCCCGAGGAGCGCCGAGGGGACCGCGCGCTGGCGAACGACCGTGGATGTCGTGCCCCACACGACCGAGTGGATCCCGAATAGGGTCATCGTCGCCGCCACCACGAGCGCCGAGGTCGTGACCGCCAGGATCAGGTGGGTCACCGTTTCCAGTAGCAGCCCCGCGCGCATCAGCGTGGCCAGGGCGAAGCGGCGCTCCAACCGGCCATAGGCCGTCGAACCGATCAACCCGCCGATGGCCCCCATGGTGATCAGCAGTCCGTAGCCGAAGTCGTCCAGCCCAAGGCGCTCCTTGGCCAGCAGGACGTACACGGAGATCGCCGCCCAGAACGTCACGTTGAAGAAGAAGATCGTGAGCGCCAGGATGCGCACGGGCGGGTGATGCCACAACCACGAGAAGCCCTCGGCGATCTCGTGTCGGATGTGTCTGCGTGGGCCCTCCGGGGCGCTCCATGGACGGTCCGCCATCCGAGCGATCAGGACCGCGCCGCTCAGGGCCGCGATCGTATCCACCCCGAACGGGATGGCCATGCCGAGTCCGAACAGCAAGGCTCCGATCGGTGGGCCGGCGAGCTGGTTGGTCATGATCGCCGTGCCGGTCAGGCGCGCGTTGGCGATGCCCAGGTGCTCCCTGGGGACCCGTGTCGCGACGAGGGCGCTGGCGGCGTTGTCGGCGAAGGTCTCCGCCGTGCCGATCAGGAACGTGGCAACGAAGATGATCGGCAGGCTCACCGTGCCGGTCGCGACGGTCGCGGCCAGGAGGCCGAGGACGATTGCCCGCCCGAGGTTGACGCCGATCGTGACCCGACGTCGATCGACTCGATCGATGATGGCGCCGGCCGGGATCCCGAGCAGCACCCATGGCAACTGCTGCAAAAAGACCGCCATCGCGACCGCGAGCGGTTCCCGAGTGAGGGTCGTGACGAGGAGTGGACCGGCGGCGAGGAGCAGGCCGTCGCCGAGATTCGTGACCGCAGCCGAACTCCACAGCCACCGAAAATCACGACCCAGGATGGCGGGCAGGACGCGCGCGATCACTCGCCGGGATCGGGCATGTCGGGCGCCCAGGCCGGGCGTCGCTTCTCCTCGAACGCGGCGAATCCCTCGCGCGCCTCGGCGCTGACCCGCTGGCGGGCGATGACCCTGGCGGTGTGCCACTTGGTGGACCCGTGGCCCAGGCCGCGCACCTCGCGAATGATCGACTTGGCGGCGCGCACCGCCGTGGGGCCCGCAGTGAGGATGTCGGCCAGGGCCGCATCCACGGCCGCATCCAGGGCCGCCTCGCCTTCCACGATCTCGTGCACGAGCCCGATCCGATGTGCCCGCACGGCATCGAACCGCCGACCGCCGGGAAACAGGGCCCGGGCATGCGTCTCGCCGATCTTGGCCACGACGAACGGAGCGATGACCGCCGGCAGGATCCCCAGGCGCGTCTCCGTGAAGCCGAACCGCGCACCGCTCTCCGCGATGACCAGGTCCGCGACGGCACACAGGCCCATGCCGCCACCGAGCGCCGCGCCCTGGACTCGGGCGATGACCGGGACGGGGCAGGTATCGATCGCCTCGAACATGTCGGCCATGGCCATCGCGTCCTGCTCATTGCCTTCGACATCGAGCGACATCGCGGCGCGCATCCAGGCAACGTCCGCGCCGGCACAGAACGATGGCCCGTCGCCCGCCAGGACGACCGCTCGAAGGCTCGTGGCGTCCTCGCGTGCGAGGCTTGCGAAGGCAGCCCGCAGCTCGGCGATCGTCGAAGCATCGAACGCGTTGTGGACGTCCGGTCGCGCCAGGGTCACCCGCGCGACGCCGTCACCCGCACCGGAGCGCTCGATCCGAAGGCTGGGGCTGGGACTCATTCCGCCATCGTAGCGGCGCGGTCGCTGCACGCGGGGCCGGTCCGCGCCGCGGGTTCCTGGGGGCGTCGGCGCCGCCGCTGCCTACAGGACCGTGACGGCGTCTCCGAGGCGGATGCGGCCGGGCTGCTCGACGGCGGCGAGCACGCCCAGGTCGGCGTACTGTCCCTCCCGGAGGCCGCGGTAGTCGATGAGCGTCCGGAGGGTATCGAGGTCTCGGACGCCCGTCTCGGGATCCTTGGTCGTGACCGCACAGCGCGCGGTGGGCTTGGTCACAGCGAGGACCGTTTCGCCGAGCGCGATCCGGTGGCCGATCCAGGAGTCCTCCTCATGCGCGCCCGCACCCTCGAGGTCGATCAGCATCCGGAAGCGCCGCGGGTCGATCGAGTCCACGCCGGCGTGGCGGGCAAGCTCGCGCAGCGAGCCGTCGGAGATGAGGCTCGTCGGGTTGCCGGCTCGTGTGCCGCCGGGAACGTCGCAGCGGACGACTCGGACCGGCCGGCCGGCGACGGGGGCGAGCGCATCACCCCACGGACCGAGCACGAGGTGCCCGACCCCGATCCGGTCGTAGATCGTCGTCTCGATCGGCTCACCGAGGCGAACCTCGTCCTCCACGACGGTCCCGTCCGGGAAGGTGAGGCGCAGCATCGTGGCGTCGGGATCCGTCTGGGCCGCGACCTGGACCAATGCCCCGACGAGCAGGACGTCGATCAGCCGGCCTTCGTCGTCCACGAGGTAAAACCGGCGGTCCTCGACGACCCCCGACTCGGTCACATCGATCTCCGCTGGGTGCTGCAGTCCGAGGCCGCGCACGGGCGCGACGGAGAAGCGGGCGACGGTCGGCATACTCGAATGCTAGCGGACGACGACGTCCATCAGCGCAGGCCGACGCTGGCAAGCTCGGCCCTGGCCAGCCGGTCGTATCGGCCGGCGGCGAAGTCGCCGAACGGATCGGCCGTGTGCTCGAGTAGCTCGGGGTAGGGCAGGCGGTTCAGGGCGCGTAAGGCAAGTGCCTGCTGCATCGCGGCGTCCGACATGTCCGTGGGTCCTCGGCGAATGGCCCGGTCGGCCGACCGGAGCGTAGCAAGCCGTTCGGCGCGCCACGGCAGATAGCGGCTCAGCCAGGGGATGACCATGACCCCGATCACGAGGAGGGTGAGCAGGCGCGCCATCAGGATCAGCATCG
>JACCVB010000153.1 GCA_013698385.1 Chloroflexota bacterium | reverse complement strand
AGGGGTAGGCCGCCCGCATCCCGCCGGCGAGCGGCTGGTAGCCGGGCGTGCCGGCCAGCGGGTTGAGCCAGACCAGCCGATGGCAATTCCGGCGAAGCCTTGCCGTCTCCGTGGCGACGATCGACGGGTCGCCCCGGTCCCAGCCATCGGACACGACGATGACCACACCGCTCGTCCGCAGCGCCCGGCGCGCCCAGTGCTGGTTGAAGGTCCGGAAACTCTCGCCGATCCGTGTCCCGCCCGCCCAGTCGTTGACCGAATCGGCGACGCGGGCAAGGGCGCGATCCCGATCGCGATCGCGCAGCATGCGGGTGACTCTCGTCAGGCGCGTCCCGAAGACGAAGGACTCCGTTCGGACCTCGGACGCCGCCGCGAGCGCCTGGATGAAGCGCAGCAGCAGTCGGGAGTGACGCTCCATGGACCCCGAGATGTCGCACAGCACCACGAGCGAGCGGGGCTCCCTGACCGGCCGGCGCCAGACCCACGACATCAGCTGCCCGCCGGTCCCGAGGTTGCGCCGGAACATCGCCCGGGGGGCCAGCCGCCGGCCGTGCGAGTGGAGTTCGTACCGTCTCGTGCGGCGCTTCTCCAGCCGCGGGATGAGCTGGTCCACGAGCCGCTCCGCCTCGCGCAACTCGCTCGGGGTCATCCGGTCGAACTCGCGGTGGCGCAGCAGTTCGCCGCGGGAGTAGGCGTCCGGGGCGACGACCACGCCCTTCATCTCGGCGTCATCGTCCGCGTCGTCGTCGCCGGCGGACGGGATCGGCACGCCCTGCGCGTTCGGGCTGGCGTCCACGCGTTCGTCACCCGCCTGCGGTTCTGCCTCGCCCGCGGCCTCCGCTCCGTCGAGATCGTCTTCCGAGGGCGCCTTGAGCGGCGGCGCCTGAAAGTCGCCCTGGCGCCTGGCGCGCTGGCGCCACCATCGATCGAAGACGGCGTCGTACGTGGGCCGGTCGTCGCGTCGCCGCACGAACACGGCTTCACCGGTCGCGCGGACCTGCTCGCGCTCGCCCATATCCACGAGGGGCAGGGCCCTGGCGTAGTCCACGGCGGCACCCAGATCCACGTGAAGGCCCGCCGCCCGCAACGCTCGTCCGAACCCGACCGCCTCGTTCAGCAGGCGACGGCCATCGACTTCCGGCCCCCACGGGGCGGTCACGATGGCGGGATCGTCACCCCTTGACATGTGCGGACTGTGCCACGACTCAGCGGCCGACGTTTCGCGTGCCTACTCGGGCTCCATCGCCATCGGTTCAGCCGCGGGCGGCGACCTCGGTGAGCATGCGGGCCGTCTGCTCGCCACGAATCTGGCGGATGTCCTCCTCGTACTTGAGGACGACGCCGAGGGTCTCGTCGATGACCTGCGGGCTGAGTTCCCGGGCACCCAATGAGAGGAGGGCCGCGGCCCAATCGAGCGTCTCGGCGATGCCCGGCACCTTGGTCAGGTCCGCCTCGCGCAATCGATGGACGAACCCGACGACCTCGCGCGCGAGCTGCTCAGGCGCGGCGGGCACTCGAGCGAGCACGATCTCGTACTCCTTGGCGGCCGTCGGGTAGTCGATCCAGTGGTAGAGGCAGCGGCGCTTGAGCGCGTCGTGAACCTCGCGGGTCCGGTTCGAGGTCAGGATGACCCGCGGTGGCTGGTCCGCCTTGATCGTCCCGATCTCGGGCACGGTCACCTGGAAGTCGGACAGGATCTCGAGCAGGTAGGCCTCGAATTCCTCGTCGGCCCGGTCGATCTCGTCGATGAGCAGGACGGGCGCGACGCCGTCGGTGGATTCGAGCGCCTGGAGGAGCGGCCGACGGATCAGGAACTCGCGGCTGAAGATGTCTCGGGCGGTCGCCTGCTCCGCCTCGCCGCGCGCTTCCAGGAGTCGGATCTCCAGCATCTGACGCGGGTAGTTCCACTCGTACACGGCCGTGTTGACGTCCAGCCCTTCGTAGCACTGGAGCCGGATGAGCGGCGCCCCGAGCGAGGCCGCCAGGACCTTGGCGAGCTCCGTCTTGCCGACTCCCGCCT
>JACCVB010000150.1 GCA_013698385.1 Chloroflexota bacterium | reverse complement strand
AATGCGGCCCGGCCGAGCGATGCCGCTCCGACGAGCCCGGAATCGTCGCCGAGTTCGGCCACGACGAAACGCAGTTCAGGATCGGGCTGCAGCATCCACGCTGTCGTGGCGGCCGCGATCCGATCCGCGAGGCCCTGGCCCAGCTTCTGGGCCATGCCGCCGCCGATCACCACCAGTTCCAGATCAAGCAGGTTGACCGTCGAGCCGATCCCCACACCGAGCATCTCCACCGCGAGATCGATCAACTGGCCGGCCAGTTCGTCGTCCTCGTCGAGTGCCCGCGCCCACACCTTCGAGGTGAGCTTGGTCTTGCCTGCATCGTCGCGGATGTCATACAGGGCTGTCTTCCGGCCGACATCGACCATCGCCGCGACCACGCCGGCCATCGATCGCCGACCGGCATAGGCCTCGACGCAGCCACGTCGACCGCAAGAGCACAGCCCCCCATTGGCCGCGACAATCACATGACCCAGCTCCCCGGCGGCGCCTCGTGATCCATGGAACGGGCGTCCGTCCAGGATCAGCCCGCCGCCGATGCCAGTTCCCATCCACACCCCGAGTACGTTGCGGGCTCCTCGGGCGGCGCCGGCCAACCACTCGCCGAGCACTCCCACGTTGGCGTCGTTGCCCAGCGCTACCGGTACTCCTAGCCTGTCCTCGAGTCCGGCGGCGATGTCGATCCGTTCGTGCCAGTTCACGAGATTGGGCACAGTGAGCACCTCGCCGTTGTGCACGACCCCAGGAATCCCCACGCCGACCGCGTCCGGTCGGCCGTCGAGCGAGCTCACGAGTTCGGCGATGACATCCAGCACAGCGTCCGGGCCGTCGGTGGGGGTCGCCGCCTTGGCCCGATCGAGCACCTCATGGGCGTCACCGACCAAGCCGGCGCCGATGTTGGTGCCCCCAACGTCGACACCGGCCACCGTCATCGCCGTTTCGGCCATCTCATCACCCTCGGAACTTGCCGACTGTCCTACGGTTGCTCGCATGACTGCGCACGGATAGACCTGCACGACTCAGCTCATTCTCGCTCAGTCCCGGAACCTCAGATCACGACCCGGGCCAGGGAGCACCGTCAGGAAGGCACGGAAGCGCCCGGATGCTGACCGGGTTAGCACAATGGACCTACCAGCGCTGGCCGTACGCAACTGCGGACGCACCTAGCGACGGCCGTATCCAAGAAGGAGGACGCGTTGAGCGAATCCACCCGTTCGGATGCCCTCGTGCTGTTCGGGGCCACCGGCGACCTGGCCAAGAAGATGGTGCTTCCGGCCCTCTATCGGATGGCCGAGGCCGGGCGGTTGGAGCTGCCGGTGATCGGCGTTGCCCGCTCCGATCTGGACGATGAGGGGTTCCGCAGCCAGGCCCGAGACGCGGTCGAGGCAGTCAATGACACGATCGACAAGGACACCATGTCGGACTTCCTCGGCCAGCTCAGTCTGGTGACCGGGGACTACCAGGACTCGGCCACGTTCGAGGCCCTGTCCAGCGCGCTCGAAGGAAAGCGGCACCCGGCGCACTACCTGGCCGTACCTCCGCCGATGTTCTCGGTCGTCGTCCAAGGCCTGGCCGAAGCCGGGCTCAATCGCGGCTCGCGCGTAGTCGTCGAGAAGCCATTCGGCCGGGACAGCGAGTCCGCGCAGAAGCTCAACGCTGCCGTGCACGAGGCCTTCGACGAAGAATCGATCATGCGGGTCGACCACTACCTGGGCAAGGAGTCGGTGGAGAACCTGCTGGCCTTCCGGTTCGCCAACACCTTCTTCGAGCCGCTGTGGAACCGGCATCATGTCGCCTCGGTCCAGGTGACGATGGCCGAGTCGTTTGGGGTCGCCGGGCGCGGCGCGTTCTATGACAACGTAGGCGCGGTACGGGATGTGGTGCAGAACCATCTGATGCAGGTCGTCGCACTGCTGGCCATGGAGCCGCCGGTCGACCCGAGTGCTGATGCGCTGCGCGACGAGAAAGTGAAGGTCCTACGGGCGATGCGCCCGCTCGACCCGGAGCATCTCGTGCGCGGCCAGTTCGACGGTTACCGAGACGAAGAGGGTGTGGCGCAAGACTCCACCACCGAGACGTTCGTCGCGCTGCGGCTGGATATCGACTCCTGGCGATGGGCAGGAGTGCCGTTCTACGTGCGCGCCGGAAAGTGCCTGGCCGCCACTGCACTCGAGGCCGTGGTCGAACTGAAATGCCCTCCAGCGCCGCTGTTCGCCGGCGCTGAGTGTGACCCGGCACCGAACCTGGTGCGACTCCGCTTGGGCAACGATGGAGGGGTCACCCTCACCGGGCAGGCCAAACAGCCCGGGCGGATCATCGTCACCAAACCTGTCGACCTGCGGGTGGATTTCCAGGAGGCACTGGGCAGCTGGCAACAGGCATACGAGCGACTGCTGGATGACGCACTCGACGGCGACGCGCGTCGATTCGCCCGCGAGGACACGGTCGAGCAAGCCTGGCGCGTGGTCGAACCGGCGCTGCAGCCCGAGGCGCAGGCAAAGGTCTGCTCCTACGATCCGGGAGGTTGGGGGCCTGCCGAAGCAGACCGAATCCTCGACGGCGGGCAGTGGTACGAGCCGACGGAATCCGCATGAGCGACATTCCCATCGCCGACCACGCGCTGCTGTCCGACCGGCACTCCGCGGCCCTTGTGACGACTGAGGGTTCGGTCGACTGGCTGTGCTTTCCGCGCTTCGACAGCGCGTCGGTTTTCGGCGCGCTCCTGGATAAGGACGCAGGTCACTGGTCGATTAGGCCGTCCGGCGAATTCACCGTCACGCGCTCATACGTCGAAGCCAGCATGGTGCTCCGTACGGTCTTCGACACCGCTGAGGGCACGCTGGAGCTGCTCGACGCGATGGACCTCGGCACCTCGAGCGACCCGCACCGACTCGGCGAGAACGCACCGCACGCGCTGCTGCGCGGGTTGCAGTGCACCCGCGGCCGGGTCACCGTCGAGATCAGTTTCGCGCCGCGCCCGGAGTACGGACTGGTGTTGCCGGTGATGACCCTGATCGAGGGCGGCGCACGCGCTGTGGGTGGTCCGGACCGATTCACGCTCACCTCACCGATCGTGATGGAGTGCGCGGACGGTACGGGCCGGGCACGCTTCGAGATGGCCGCCGGCCAGCACGTCTACTTCGCCTTGCGGAGTACCTCGCTCGGCCAGCCCCTCGCGCAGCCCGCCCTGCAGGGCGAGATCGCCACCGCGCTGGAGGCCACGATCGAGCAATGGCGGGCATGGTCGAAACTGCACCAGAGCTACGACGGGCCGTGGCGCGACCTCGTACTGCACTCGGGTCGGGTCTTGCAGGCACTGAGCTACCAGCCCACCGGGGCGATTGTCGCAGCTGCCACCACGTCTCTTCCCGAGCAGATCGGCGGCACTCGGAACTGGGACTACCGGTACTCCTGGGTACGCGACGCGAGCTTCACGATGAAGGCGTTGTGGGTTGCCGCATGCCCGGACGAGGCAGACCAGTTCTTTGGGTTCATCACCGCCGCCGCGGCCCACGCCCACCCCGATCGCCCGCTGCAGATCATGTTCGGCATCGGTGGTGAGCACGATCTGTCCGAACGCGAACTGACCCACCTGACCGGTTGGCGGGACAGCAGCCCGGTCCGGGTCGGCAACGGCGCCTGGTCCCAGCCTCAACTCGACGTGTACGGGGAGATGCTCGACGCCGCGTACCGCTTACGCGACGAGCTGGGCGAGCTGGAACCGGCCATCCGTACGTTCCTGGCCGGGCTGGCCGATGCTGCCGCAGCGCAGTGGGAACAGACCGACCACGGCATCTGGGAGGTGCGCGGCGAGCCGCAGCACTTCCTGTACTCGAAGCTGATGTGCTGGCTGGCCCTCGACCGCGCCGTGGCCATGGCCGACCAACTGCACGCCAGCGAGAGGGCCGACGGCTGGGCTGCCGAGGCGGACCGGATCCGGGAGGCGATCCTCGATCGCGGCTACAACGACGAGGTCGGAGCCTTCACCCAAACGCTGGACGGGACCGAACTCGACGCATCCTCGTTGATGGTGTCGCTGGTGGGCTTCTTGCCCGGTGACGACGCCCGGGTTCAGTCCACCGTGGACGCGATCGCGGCGGGGCTCACCGATGATCGAGGCCTGGTCTATCGCTACCGCGTCTGCGCCGGGGTGGATGGACTCGACGGCGACGAGGGCACCTTCTTGCTGTGTACGTTCTGGCTGGCGCGCGCGCTGGCGATGGCCGGCCGCACCGGCGAGGCCCGTGAGGTATTCGGCCGTGCCGTCGGCTGTGTCAACGACCTGGGGCTGCTCGCGGAGGAGATCGATTCGGCCACTGGCGAGCACCTCGGGAACACACCGCAAGCATTCAGCCACGTCGGGCTGATCAACGCCGCGTGGTCGATTCAGCAAGCCGAGCAGGGAGCCGACGCTGGCTGATCGCGCCGCTGAG
>JACCVB010000146.1 GCA_013698385.1 Chloroflexota bacterium | reverse complement strand
ACTGTTCGGCTCGTTCTTCATCGGCGGCTTCGAATGCTCTACCCACCTGACCCTGGAGGGCCGGCGGATGGACGTCATCGCGGAGTCGCAGCACGATCGCTTCGCCGCCGAAGACTACGCTCGCTGTCGGTCGGTAGGAATCCGGGCCGTGCGCGAGGCGACCCGCTGGCCGATCGCCGACCGAGGTCGAGGGCCCGATACAACGGAGGTCGTGCGACTGGTGCGCCTCGCTCGCGAGCACGACCTGACCCTCATCTGGGATCTCGTTCACTATGGCTATCCGGGCGACCTGGATCCCTCTGCTGAAGGTTTCGCCAACGCGTTCGTGGATCGAGTGCAGACCTTCGCGGCGGCGGTCGCGCGAGCCGTGAAGCAGGAGACGGACCGACCAGCCTGGTATACCCCGGTCAATGAGATCTCCTACACCGCCTGGGCTGCCGGCGACGTCGGCATCCTCTCGCCGTTCTGGCACGGGCGAGGCTGGGAGTACAAGGTCCTCCTCGTCCGGGCGGCCATCGCAGCATTCGATGCGATCCGCTCGGTTGATGCGGACGCCAGGGCGATGTCGGCAGAGCCCTTGGTGCGCATCCACGTGCACCCAAAGGTGACCGATCCGGACGAGCGCAGCATGTTGCAGCGAACGGCCGATGACTTCAACGAGCGCGTCGTGGCCGAAGCCTATGACATGCTCGCCGGCCGTGTGGCGCCGGAGCTGGGCGGCTCACCTGCGCATCTGGGGGTCGTCGGCGTGAACTACTACGAAGGCAACCAGTGGACCATCCCGACGCCGTCCCTGCCCCAACACTTCCTTGGCCTTGACGAACCCGGCTGGCTGCCGTTGCGTGATCTGCTTGCTGGACTGCATGCCCGCTACGACGCTCCGGTCGTCATCTCCGAGACGGGCTCCACCGCGGGGTCACGCCCTTCCTGGCTGCGCCATCTCGTGGATGAGGCCCAGCGCGCGCTCGAGGCGGGGGTCGATCTCCAGGCGGTCTGTCTCTACCCGGTCATCACCTCGCCCGACTGGAACGACCGGGCAGCGTTCTTCGATGGCGGGCTGTGGGACGTCGAGCCGCAGCTCGATGGTCGCCTCGAACGAGTCCTCGCACCGGCCGTGGCGTCCGCGCTGCACGAAGCCCAGACGCTGCTCGATCCGGCCGCGGTGACGGGTGCCTTGCTGGTCGGCCCCGAGCCATCACCGCCCGAGACAGACCTGCTCTTCGCCGCCGCATCCAAGGTCGCCCGATTCAGCCCCGACGGCTTCACGTGCATCCCGCTCTTCGCCGGCGACACGCTGGTGGCCGACCTGTACTGCCTCGAACCTGGCAAGTCCGTGGCGGGCCACCGGCACACCGGCAGCGAGCATGTCCTGGCCACCGTTCTGGGAAACGCGGACGTGCGCGTCGGCGAACGCTGGGTCACGCTGCGCGAGGGAGAGTCGATCCTCGTGCCCAAGGGTGCGTATCACGGCATCCACAACTCGACGACTGAGCGACTACTTGTGCAGCAGGTCACCAGCCCGAAACCATGGGACGCCCGCTTCGGAGGGGCTCGGCCCAGCGAGGTTCGCATCGGCAGCCGCGGACCAACCGAGACAACGTCCGATAGCCGAACGTGACGCACGAGCTGGCTCGCACCACGGTGCTGCGACGGTCTGCGCGCTACCCTACGACCGATGGCCGCATGCGCCGTCCCGATCCCAGCCGAACGAGGACCACCTTGCCGTCTGCCGCCGTCGTGAGGGCGTCGCGCGCCCCCATCTCGTCCGCGATCCGTGCCTCCAAAGCCAATGAACGCGTCGATCGCACGCGGCGACGGCACGCCTGACATGCCGGCTTCATCACTCCAGAGCTTCTTTCTGGGCGGGTTCGAATCGTCCACCATGCGGCGCCGGGACGGCCGGCGGAACGACTTGGTGGCTGCGACGCGACACGATGTGCTGGCGGTCAAGGACTACGCCCGGCTCGCGGAGCTGGGGATCACCACCGTCCGAGAGGGCATCGCCTGGCATCGCGTCGAGCGACGGCCAGGACGGTTCGACGCGTCATCGGTGATCGAACGCGTCCGGGCTGCGGAGGCCGGCGGCGTCCAGGTCATCTGGGACCTGTGCCATTTCGGCTGGCCGGACGACGTGGACCCGCTCGATGACGCCTTCCCGGAGCGGCTGGCCGCGATGGGCAGCTGGTTCGCGCAGCTGCTACGCGATGAGACGTCGTCGATCCCATGGTACGTGCCGCTCAACGAACCGTCGTTCGTGGCCTGGGCCGGTGGCGACGTCGAGTATCTGAATCCTTTCAGACGCGGTCAGGGCGACCCACTCAAGCGCAATCTGGTTCGAGCGTCCATCGAAGCAGCCTCCGCCGTCCGAGCGGTCGACCCACGAGCGCGCATCTGCCACGTCGACCCGATCATCCATGTCGAGCCACGCACCGACTCGCCGGGTAGCCGGTCTGCCGCGGCTCGCTACAGCGAGGCCCAGTTCGAAGCCTGGGACATGCTGGCCGGACGGCAGCACGATGAACTCGGCGGCTCGGAGGCGGAGCTTGACCTGATCGGGGTCAATTTCTACGACCGTAACCAGTGGGTAGACGAGGGACCGACGTTGGACCGGAGGGACCCGCGCTTCCGCCCTCTGCGAACGATGCTCGCCGATGTATATGAGCGGTACAGGCGCCCGATCATCGTCGCCGAGACCGGTGCCGAAGACATCGCCCGCGCGCCGTGGCTACGCTACGTCTGCGATGAGGTCGCGGCGGCTCGCGACATCGGCGTGGCCGTCGAGGGAATCTGCCTGTACCCGGTGGTCGACCATCCCGGCTGGG
>JACCVB010000139.1 GCA_013698385.1 Chloroflexota bacterium | reverse complement strand
TCGTCCGCGCTGACGACCGTTTCTCGACCTTTCGCGTCGCGGACGGTGACCGGTGCCAGCTCGGCGTCGAAACGGCCCGCGTCCATCGCGGCGACGGCCTTCTGGTGGCTGGCCAGGGCGAACGCATCCTGGTCCTCGCGGCTGACGTGGTCCTTGATCGCGACTCGTTCCGCATGCGTGCCCATGTGGCAGCCCTCGATGGCGCACCACAGGCCGTCCGCGACAGTCGAATCGATCAGCTCCGCGTTGCCCAGCCGCAGGCCGAAACGGGCGCCGGGCAGGAGATACGGCGCGGTGTTCATCGACTCCATGCCGCCGGCGATGACGAGTTCCGCATCGCCGGCACGGATCTCGGCGGCGGCCAGCATGATCGCCTTCAGGCCCGAGCCGCAGACTCGATTGATCGTCGTGGCGCTGGTCGAGTCGGGGAGGCCGGCCTTGAGAGCGGCCTGTCGCGCTGGCGCCTGGCCGCTGCCCGCCTGGAGGACCTGGCCCATCAGGACATCGTCGAACCGCGCCTCGGCGGGGTCCATGCCGGCCCGCTCGACGGCCGCGCGGATGGCCGTGCCACCCAGTTCCGTGGCCGGGACCGTGCTCAGGGCGCCGCCGAACTTGCCGATCGGGGTCCGCGCCGCGCTGACGATATAGGTTTGGCCGTTGGTTTCATACATGGGCTCGGATTCTACGCCTGGTAAGCGGCGGAGAAGGCCCGAGTAACGGTGCGGCGAGGGTGGGGCGGCATGCTGCGCGGATGGACGATCAAGGCATCGGCTGGTCCCTCCGCTTGATCCGAACGCGGAAGGGCTGGCGCCAAGAGGATCTCGCGATGCGCGCCGGGGTCTCGCGCTGGGTCGTCCTGAGGATCGAACAGGGCCGCCTGGGTGGCGTACCGCTCGGCAAGATCCGGGCCGTGGCGGGCGCCCTTGATGCGCGACTGGATTCGGTCGTTCGGTGGCAGGGCGGCGATCTCGGTCGCCTGGTGAGCGCGCGCCATGCCCGGATGCACGAACTGATGGCCCGGTTCTTCGGGGATCTTCCGGGCTGGATCGCGGAGCGGAAGTCTCCTTCTCGATCTACGGCGAACGCGGCGTCATCGACATCCTCGCGTGGTACCCGACACGCCGGATCCTGCTGGTCGTCGAGTTGAAGACCGAGATCGTCGACATCAGCGAGTTCATGGCCACCCTGGATCGCAAGCGCCGGCTCGCGGCGGCCGTGGCTCGTTCTCGGGGTTGGGATCCGGTGGCGATCGCGACGTGGGTGGTCGTGGCGGACAGCCGGACGAACCGACGGGCGTTCGCTGCGCACGCCACGACGTTGCGGTCCAAGCTGCCGATGGACGGGCGCGGGATCATTGCCTGGCTGCGGCACCCGTCCGGGCCGGTGGACGCGCTCAGTTTCCTGCCACAAGTGCATGGTGCGCACCTTGGGATCGATCCCGCGCCACGCAAGCGGGTCTGTCATCGCCGGCGCGCCCGTGCGCGGTCCCGGCCGAGCGTGGATGCTGCATAGATCGGGGATCACGCGGCCGAACCGTGGTCCGTTGAGCCCGCGACGGGCGCTCCGGGCGGTCGCCAGAAGACCCAAGGTGCGCCGGGTGCACATTTGTCAGGATCGCCGTCGGCGGGAGGGCGGGCCGGCCGGGTTAGCAGCGGGCCGGGCGGGGCCGGGTTAGCGGCGGGCCGGGTCCGGGCACCAGCCGACCCGGTACCGGCGGCTAAGCCGCGGGGCACGGCCGCCCGCCGTCAATCGGGAGCGGAGCCGGCCCGCTTGAGGACCTCGCCGGCCACGATCTCGCGGTGGATCTGGTTCGTGCCCTCGTAGATCTGGGCCCCTTTCGCATCCCGCATCAAGCGCTCGATCCCCGTCTCGCGCGAGTAACCCGACCCGCCGAACAACTGGACCGCGTCCGTGGTGACCCGCATCGCCGCATCGGACGCCGTCCACTTGGCGAGCGACGAAACCTCCACGAGCGACTCCCCACGGTCCCTGGCTCCGGCCGCCTCCCGGGTCAGCGCCCGCGCCGCCGCCACATCGCGGGCCATCTCGGCCAGCATGAATCGCAGACCCTGCTGATCGGCCAGCGGCCCGCCGAACGCTCGCCGCTCCCCAAGGTAGCCGGCCGCAGCCTCCATCCCGGCCCGCGC
>JACCVB010000111.1 GCA_013698385.1 Chloroflexota bacterium | reverse complement strand
ATCACATATATACTCGTTTATATCAATTTAGAATCTTACAATAGAACTTAAGGATCACATATATACTCGTTTATATCAATTTAGAATCTTACAATAGAACTTAAGGATCACATATATACTCGTTTATATCAATTTAGAATCTTACAATAGAACTTAAGGATCGAATATATACTCCTTTATATCAATTTAGAATTTTAAAATAGAACTTAAGGATACAATGTATATTCAAAATAATATATTTTGTATTAAAATTGATTTTAAAATTTTAAACTTGAACTTTAAAATTTAGAATTTAGAATTTAAAATTTTAAAATATACTTAAAAAGATACTTTCCTCTCAAAATGGTTAAATCTGACTCTGACGTTATTAAGAAATTATTACCTCCTCGGTCAAACGATACTCATCCTCTATATCCTTTGGCCTCTGATTGGGTTAAACGTTTACGTGCTAAACCACAAGCCTCTAATGATCAAAAACCTTATTCTATTGGGGCTCTAGAGACTATTGCTGGACGTTTTCGTACAATAATTGGTAAAACATTCGGTGGTATTTATCCAGTTGACCTTACTACTGCACATTTTAATAATACACAACAAGTTGTAACTGTTGTTACAACTTCCAAGGATTATAAAGATCAATATAAAACACAACAAGACTTTATTTCTGCTTACATTCTCCTTTCATCTTGCCATGATCTTTGTCTACCTTCTGTTTTGGAACCTTTATATCATCTCTATGATACTCTCCTTATTAAATCTAAAGCTTCTCGATCTGCTAAGCTTTCTTCTACTTCTCCCCCTGGATTTAATGAGTCTCTATATAATGAACTTTATTCTTTCCATGATCATCTTAAATCTAAAATTACACCTACTTATAATCGTAATTTTGATATACTTTTCCTACTCGCTAGTCTTTTTCGTTATAGTGTTCCTTTACGTGTCGGTGAATACTGCTCTCTCCCTATTATCCGTAATTGTTCTCATCACAAACCTTTACCCGTTTCTAATATTGTTGATGCACTCGATTATGATTCTGAATATGAATCTGAACCTGAATCTGAGTATGAATCTGAACCTGAAATTAATAACAGTAAAGAAGAAGATTTAACTAATAACTCTTTTCCTAATTATTATTGTTCCTCTTGTTATTCTATCTTTTTACATCAACATAAAACCCTTCATTCTAAAGGTGTCCGTGTTATTTCTTTTAAGGATCGTCATCCTCTACCTTCTATTATTGATAATTTCCTACAAAAGAGTAAATCTTCCTTTTTAGTCCCTACCTATTTTGATCTCCATAAAACTACTTACCCTTCTTTGTTAGGTAAATATCTTCGTAATCATTTTAAATTTAATTGTCTTAACGATTTACCTAAAACTCCTAAGGGTAATACTGCTTCTTTTACTTTGCAACGTCTCCGCAAAGCTTATGTTACCCTTCATCGCTCCAATTTAACTCTTGATGAGCGTATTGTACTTAGTAATGAGATGGGTCATGTACTTTCTACTCAAGATATCATTTATGATGAAACTGACCGACAGAAAATTAATATGTTTGATCAAGAACATCCTCCTCAACAACCCTTAACTCTTACCTTACCCAACACTCAATCTTCTCACGATCCTGCTCTTCTTTCTAAGATTGATAATATGGAGCAACAAATCCTACTTTTGACACAATTACTTCAACAGAACCTTCAAAAAGATACTCCTCCTCAACCTACTCCTCCTACTCCTCCTCCAACTGTTTTTCAACCTATACCTAAAGCAACACCTGTTATCCAAACAAACTTACCTTCTACCAAACGTACTACTCCTCTCAAAACTACTCCTACCCCCAAACCTACTTCTCCTCCTCCCAAATCTACTACTCCTACACCCAAACCTACTACTCCTGCACAACCTACTTCTCAACCTCGACGTATTTATCAACGTAAACCTGATATCCCTCGACAAAATCCTAGCCCTCGAACTCGTATTGCTACTCAATAATCTCTTTTCTTTCATATTTATGTATTCCTCTACATAAATATGATTTTTTACTTCTTTGACCCATTTTTCCCATAACTATTCTCTCTTATTTTTCCCCTTTTTATTTTCTTCTTCTTGATTTTTTCTTTTTTATCTCATCTTTTTTCTTTCATATTTATGTATTCCTCTA